>JAYUCZ010000290.1:0-6575 GCA_043740065.1 Thiobacillaceae bacterium
AGCGCCTCGGAAAAAATATCACGCCAACCGCTTGTTTTGTTTCAGCTATCGGGAGAACAGGACAGTTTCAACAGGGGATTGGGACATAGCCTTTATCAAGGGGGAAGCAAACCGAATTTCCTGATGGATTATCTCGGATAAACCGGGATTGTTTATTAGCCAAAAACACCGCTTGTGGGAGCGCCGCCCCGGCGCGATAGGTGATTGCATTCGCGCCGGGGGCGGCGCTCCCACAAGCACGCGCATCCAATGAATAATCCCGGCTTATCAGAGATTGCCCATTGGCCGATTTTGCCTTGCTTTTAGCCCCCTCCCCCTTGATGGGGGAGGGCTGG
Source organism: Thiobacillaceae bacterium (assembly GCA_043740065.1). Taxonomy (GTDB): domain Bacteria; phylum Pseudomonadota; class Gammaproteobacteria; order Burkholderiales; family Thiobacillaceae; genus UBA6918. The sequence continues at coordinate 336 of JAYUCZ010000290.1, forward strand.
GGAGAGGGTGAAGGCGTTCGTGGTGATGTTGGCATTTCACCCTCTCCCCAACCCTCTCCCCTCAAGGGAGAGGGTGTTTCCAGGTGCAGCCTTCAGCGCGTCAGTGCCGCCACATAAATTGGCGCGGCCATATAAACCGGAGTCGACACCACATACATTGGCGTAACCTGATACAGGCCAATCTGTGGCCTGACCATATCTCTGCCCAACACCACGCGCACGTGGGTTCCCTGACGCAAATTCTGCGATTCGCTCAGAGTGGTATTTCTTGGCAAATGCGCCAGCAGACGTTCGGCTTCTGCCAGGTAGCCTGGCAGGTAAAAAATCCGCGTCGTCGCCACATTAAAGCCCGGCTGGTTGGTCAGCCGTCTGGTGCTGTAACCCTGATGCGCCAGATATTGTGAAGTGCGCCAGGCCATGAAGCGCACGCCGTTGCCGTTGCGAACTTCCAGCTTGAAATCATCGTTGTTAATGGCGGCAAGTTGCGCTTTTTCTGTCTGCGCCGCCTGCGTCAGCCCCGCCTCGGTCTGGGGACTGTCCGATTGCGCCAATGCAGGCATAGCAGCCTCGACATTTTCATTGATATTTTTGTCGCGCAGCGGAACATTGATACTGGCCGCGCTGCCGACATGAATCGGCAACATTGCCAGCGAAGTGAACGCAAGCTGTGTGCTGGCAGCGGTGGTTTCCGGCATATTCAATTCAAATATCCTCGGCGCAACCTCCACAACCTGCACGGCCTGTACCGAAATAGGTACGGCCTGGGCTACTGGCGCGGGCGCACTTTTTGCTGGCGCAGCCTGAATTGGCGCAGCGGCTGCCAGCACAGGCGTTACGACCAAGGCAACAGCGATCGGCGCAGCCACGGTAATAATTGGCGGCGCAGCCATGGCAACAACAGGTGGCGCAGCCACGGGCTGGGCAGATTTTTCCTGCGCCATTGCCAGATTGGTGGTGGTTTTACTATCGGCAGGATCCAGATCCAGCGCCTGTTTCAGCGCGACTTCGGCCAGCCTGCTTTCGCCCGACAACATGTAAGCGTAGCCCAGGTTATTCCACAGTGCGGCAGAACGGGGCTGGTGTGTCAGGCCGGTTTTGAACTGCTCGATGGCTAGTGTGCTTTGGCCGACCAGCAGCAAACTTGCACCCAAGCCGTTGTGTGCGCTGACGTGCGTGGGATTAGCCAGCAAGGCTTTACGGTAGGCTTCAATCGCCAGCTCGTAACGCTGTTGCCCCTGATAAAAACGCCCCAGCGCGTACTGCGCCTCGGCATCTGCAACCACGGATGCGCCGGTTGCGGATTGTTTGGCGCTTTGTGTGCTGCAACCTGCGGTCGTGCCCAGTGCGGCAATCAGTGCGATAGAAAGTGCGGTGAGTTTCATTTTATACTCCTTCATTCGAGGCGGCTTGCCCCAATAATGGTCTGTTATTAACCGGGGTTACCCATTAAAAACGCCTTCCCCCTTGAGGGGGTTGGGAGTGAAGCATCATGTGGTGATGTCGGCATTTCACCCTCTCCCTAACCCTCCCCCCTCAAGGGGGAGGGGACAAAAAGCAAAACCAAACCCGCTAACAATGGGCGACCCGAGGTCAATTCCCACCCATGGCCGGCAACAGGTAACGCACAATGCTGATGAAGGCAGGCCCCAACAGCACCAACAACAAAGACGGGAAAATCGTAAAAATCAGCGGGAACAGCAGTTTGACCGCCAGCTTGGCGGCTTTTTCTTCGGCGATCAGCCGCCGTTTGGTACGCAAGCCTTCGGAATGCACGCGCAGCGATTCGGCCACGCTGGTACCGAAGCGATCCGCCTGCACCAGCATCGCCACCAGCGAATCAATGTCTTCCAGCCCGGTGCGCATGGCCAGGTTGCGCAAGGCGCGCTCGCGCGAAGCACCGGCACGCAACTCCAGCCCCACCAAGCGAAACTCGTCCGAAGTGAGCGGGCTTTTGATAGCCATTTCTTCGCCCACCCGGCCGATCGCCGCATCCATGCCCAAACCGGCTTCAACGCACACCGTCATCAAGTCCAGCGCATCCGGAAAATTCTCGAACAGCTCGCGCTGGCGCACAAATATCAGTCTGCCCAGAACCAGATTAGGCAGGTAATAGCCCGCCGCCGCCAGCGCCAGCACCACGGTCAAGGTGTTGGAAAAATTGGATTCAAACCCGCCGATGCCCTTTACCAGCAGATAAATGCTTGGCAAAACCAGCGCCAGCAAGGTTTTGGCGCCAAAGTAAATCAGCGGCGCACCCTTGCCCCGGAAGCCCGCGTTGATAAAGCGCACACGGATGGGCGAACTTTCCCAATCCTCATCCGGCAAAGAGAGTTTGGAAAGCGGATTGGCGAGCGCGATCACTTTTTGCACCCACTTGGGCGCTACGCCGTCCAGATCATCTGCCGGGCTTTCGCCGTCGGCCAATTTTTGCAGGCGTTTTTGCGCCGCGCCCGGCAAGAACACGCTCATGCCAAAGTAGGCAATCGCCAGCACGATGAAGAAAACAGCCAGCAAAAATAGTGTTTGAAAATCAGGCATGGATATTCCTTACACTCTTATCTTGATCATGCGCCACATCCAGAAGATGCCGACGATCATCAGGGTGATGGCACCCGCCATCAGCTTTCTGCCCATTTCATCCGTCCACAATATGGACATCAGCGTGGGATTGAGAACGCTCACCACCACCGCCAAGGCAAACGGCAAAATAGTCAGTATCCACGCGGACATGCGCCCCTCCGCCGACAACACCCGGATGGTCGCCAGCAATTTCAGGCGCTCGCGGATCAGCCTGCTGATATTGTTCAACACTTCGGAAAGATTGCCGCCGGTTTCGCGCTGGATCAGCACCGCAATCACAAAATAGCGCAGGTCGGTACTGGGTACGCGCGTGGCCAGATTGAGCAGCGCATCTTGCAGGCTGATGCCGTAATTGATCTCATCAAAGGTTAATTTGAATTCACTGGCGATAGGCTGCGGCGACTCATCGCCGACCATTTGCAACGCGCCGGGGAAGGCATGGCCGGCACGCATGGCGCGCGCCATCATGTCCAGCACATCGGGCAATTGCTGTTCGATTTTTTCCAGGCGTTTTTCCTTGCAGTTGTACACATACAGCAAAGGAACGGCAGCAAACGCCAAAGCCAAAACCACAACCGCCAGCCACGGAAATTTCATGATAAAGCCGAACAGCAATCCAACCACCAACGCGATCAGCGTCAGCCCCTGAAAACGCGCCATGTTCCAAGGCAGGCCGGATTGCTGCAACAGGCGATCCATTTCATGCACACGCGGCAAGCGCATCAAAAACCGGGCCAGCGCGGGCTCTTCGCTCAGCAAGCGTTTTTTAATCAGCGTCACATCACGGCTACCGTGTTCGCCCGCCGACATGGCCTCCAGGCGGCGCTCGATGCGCTTGGCCTCCGGGCCGCGATAGCTGTTCCAGGACAGGTACGCGCCTTCGAGAAACAGCACGAGCGCGACAAACCCCAGAATAATCAGCACGAAATAAAGCGTATCCATGATTCTTTCCAGTTACTCGTAGCTGTGGGTCGGGTCGAAATACTCATCCTTGATTTCGATGCCGAACGTGGACAGCCGCTGGGCAAATTTGGGGCGGATGCCGGTGGCCTTGAAGTGCCCCAGCACCTGCCCGCCCTTGTCGATGCCGGTTTGCGTAAAGGTAAAGATTTCCTGCATGGTGATGATGTCGCCTTCCATGCCGGTAATTTCCTGAATGCTGATCACTTTTCGTCTGCCGTCGGACAAACGCGCCAGTTGAAACACCACGGAAATGGCCGAACTGATTTGCTGGCGCATGGCCTTGGTCGGCAAGCTCATGCCCGCCATGCCCACCATGTTTTCCAGCCGGGTCAGCGCATCGCGCGACGAGTTGGCGTGGATGGTACTCATTGAGCCTTCGTGGCCGGTGTTCATGGCCTGCAACATATCCAGCGCCTCGGCACCGCGCACCTCGCCGATAATGATGCGGTCTGGGCGCATCCGCAGGCTGTTGCGCACCAACGCCCGCTGCGTCACCTCGCCCTTGCCCTCGATGTTGGGCGGGCGGGTTTCCATGCGCACCACATGCGGCTGTTGCAACTGGAGTTCGGCGGCGTCTTCAATAGTCAGAATGCGCTCGCTTGCGGGAATATTGCTGGACATCACGTTCAGCATGGTGGTCTTGCCCGAGCCAGTACCGCCAGAAATAATCATGTTGACCTTGGCTTTGACCAGACCGGCAATAATCTCGGCCATTTGCGGCGTCAGCGCCTTGAGATTAACCAAGTCATCCATACGCAACGGGTCAGCCGGAAAACGCCGGATGGAAAGAATCGGTCCGTCCAGCGCCAGCGGCGGAATGATGGCATTGACCCGCGAGCCATCCGGCAGGCGCGCATCCACCATCGGGCTGGATTCATCCACGCGACGGCCAATACGCGACACGATCTTGTCGATGATTTTCATCAAATGCGCATTGCTGGAAAACCGTACATCGGTCGGCTCCAGCCTGCCGCGCCGCTCGACGTAAATCGTATTGCAGGTATTCACCAGAATATCGGAAATGGTCGGGTCGGCCAGCAACGGTTCAAGCGGCCCCAAACCCAGCACTTCGTTCTGAATGTCGCGCACCAGACGCGCACGCTCGTCCTCATTAAGCACCGTGCCCTGCTCTGTCAGCAGTTGCTCGACCAGCACCTTGATCTCGCCACGCAGGCGCTCTGCCGGTACATTTTCCATCACGGCAAGATCAATCCTGTCCAGCAAGCGCCCGTGGATGGTGGTCTTCAACTCCTGATACGTGTGGTCATCCTGACCCTGAAGCTCGCGCAGGTTAACCGAGGCCGGTGACTGCTGCTGAATATCGCTGAGGCGTTCACGTAGTGACATGTCATTCTCCCTAACTGCTTTTAATCTAGTTCTTTAATCGCTGATGTCGAGCGGATAACGGCGCAAACAGCATCCGGGATTGTCCGTTAGCCGATGTTGCCTTGCCTTTAGCTCCCTCTCCCTTGAGGGGAGAGGGCTGGGGAGAGGGTGAAATGCCAACATCACCACGTAACGCCTTCACCCTCTCCCCGACCCTCCACCCGCAAGGAGTACGCCGGTGGATGCCCCGCTGCTACGCAGCGACCCTTCCGCAGCCCCATCAAGGGGGAGGGGGTTACCAATGGACAAACCCGGATCCACTAACCTCCCCTCAAGCCCGACAACCAGCCCCTGGGTTTGGCCTCAAGCTCATGCTGTAGCTGTATCGCGGCCATTTCCATCAGCGTGCGGCTAACCGGGTCGCGCGGTGCCAGCTTGTTGATCGGCACGCCCTGGTTAACCGAGGCTGCCACGCTCCGGTAACTGTTGGGAACCGTGCGATACACCTGCAGACCCAGCGTGTGCTGAATGTCCTTGAGCGTAATGTCCGGCTCGGCTTCATAACGGTTGATGACCAGATGAATCTTGTCCGCTCCGTAGCCCAGCGCGCGAAAGTCGCTCAGCAATTTTTTGGCATCGCGAATAAATGGCAGCGTCATCTGCATCACCAGGCAAATTTCATTGGCGCGATCCAGCGCCTTTACCGTTACCGGATCAACCGAGCGCGGCACATCCAAAATGACCAGATCGTAGTTTTGCGCCGCCACATCAATCAGTTGGCTGATATGTTCGGGCTTGACCGCAAAGCCTTCGTGCGTGTCCTGCACAGCCGCCAGCACGCCGTAATTTGGCAACACCTTGACCAGGCTGGATTCCAGCAAGGTTCCATCCAGGCGCTGGATTTCACCGGCAATGCTGGCCACGCTATTGGTGGCGCGATGGTCGGACACAAACAATTCCGCATCGCCGCCCTGCAAGTTCAAATCAATCAGCACCACGCGAAAATCCGGCTTGGTACTGGCAACGGCATAACCCAGGTTTGCTGCCAAAAATGTCACGCCACTGCCGCCCTTGCAGCTCACCATCGCCAGCACCTTGCCTTGGCGGCGCACGGGTTTTCTGATTAGCGTGCGTCGGCCTGCCCGTTCGATCGACTCCCTGAGCGCTGCGCCATTTACCGGCTGCGGCAGCACCTCGGTGACACCCATGCGCATCATGCGCATTAAAAACTCCGGCGTGAGTGTTTTCGACAGCATGATCACCGCCATGCCAGGATTGGCGACGATGGTTTTTTCCAGCCGGTCAAACGCCGAATTTTCCTGATACACCCCGTCCACCACCAGCACATGCGGCTGATGCCGCTCCACCGCC
>JAYUCZ010000291.1:0-6574 GCA_043740065.1 Thiobacillaceae bacterium
CTTGTCGCGCAGCAGGCGGGCAAAACTGGCTACATTCTGCCGCCCTGTATCCATCACCAGATCGGCGATTTCCCGATACAGCGGATCACGTTGTTTATATAATTCCCGCAGCCTGGCCAGCGGGTCTTCGGTTTGCAATAAGGGGCGGTTGCGGTCGTGCCGGGTGCGGTCAAACAACTGTTCTGGACTGCCGCGCAGGTAAACCACCGTACCGTGCTTGGCCAGCAGCGCCCGGTTGAGGGATGAAATCACTGCGCCGCCCCCCGTACCCAAGACAATGTCATGGCGCTCCGCAAGTTCTGCAATAACGGCTTCCTCGCGTTTGCGAAAACCCGCCTCGCCCTCAATCTCGAAAATAACTGGGATTTTCACGCCGGTGCGCGCTTCAATTTCATGGTCAGCGTCGATAAAGGTTTTGCCCAACTGCCTGGCCAATAATTTGCCAACCGTGGTTTTACCCGCCCCCATCAGCCCAACGAGAAAAATGTTGTCCTGTTTGCTCATTGCGGCATTTTAGCTGCGTGGATAAAAAATAACGCCCCGTGCGGGGCGTTATTTAAGTTGCTGGCAGTTCTTAGCGTATGGATAAACGATCATCCAGAATACGCGGGGTGAGGAAGATCATGAGCTCGATACTGGTTTCATTCTTTATGGTGTTTTTAAACAAGTTCCCCAAGAACGGCAGGTCGCCCAAGAATGGGACTTTAGAAACATCATCCCGCTTGATCTGCTCGTATATCCCTCCCAATACTGCAGTTTCACCGTTCGCCACCCTAATCTGGGTTTTTAATCTGCGTGTATCAATGGAAGGAATAGCGCCCGCTGGGGTTGCAACATTTTGTCCGATGCCATCTTTTTGCACCTCAACATTCAGAATGATGGTGTCGTTGTTGAGAATTTGCGGATCGACCAGCAGGCAAAGCATGGCATCTTTGAACACAACCGTGGTGGTAGTTCCGGTAGCTGTTGATTGCGTTGTTGTATATGGCAACTGTTGCCCCTGAAGAATAACCGCAGGCTTCTGGTTAGCCGTCACTACGCGTGGGCTGGAGATCACCTTGCCCCGATTCTCTGCCTCAAGCGCGGATAATTCCAGACTAATCAGATTGCCAGTAAAGGCATCCAACAAAGCCAGGGAAAGTTTACCCGCCCCGCCTGCAGCGGGGAAATTAACCATGTTTGTACCTGTAGTCATCACGGGGACACTCACGCGGTCAAACGGATCCGGCGTTGCCGTATTGGGAATAGAACCCATTGTCGCTGATTGCGGGAAAAATCCCTGCGTAAGCGCAGATGCTTGATCCTGGCTACCTCCTAAACCTGCCTGATAGCGGCCACCACGGTTAAGCGCAGCAATACCCAGTTTGGCGCCTAGTTCCCGCGACCAGCGATTGTCTGCAACCACCACCCGCGCCTCGATCATGATTTGCCTGGTCGGCACATCCACCTTGGCAAGCAATTCGCGGACTTCTTCTATTTTCTTTGCGCTGTCCGTGATGATGAGCGTGTTGGTTTTCAGGTCGTAAGTGGCGCGTCCGGTTTTCGACAGAAGTTTCTGGTCAGCCGCTTTATCTGCACCAATCGCCTGTGCCGTTTGCGTAGCAGAAGAAGCAACCCCTTCGGAGGCAGTCGAGCAGCTAACCTTGTCACCGCTTCCCAAGCCCTTGCCTGGAGTGCCATAGAGCATGGCCTGGGCTTCATCCGCACGCAGGTAATTTAGCGCGATGTATTCCGTCACTTGGGGAGCCAAATCCCTCACCGAAGCCCGTGCTTCCAGTTCCGACTTTTCCTTGTTAAGCAACTCATCCTTGGGCGCAATCCAGACGACATTGCCGTTCGAACGCTTATCTAGCCCTTTGGTGGTCAAAATCAAATCCAGCGCCTGATCCCACGGCACATCCTTCAATCGCAGCGTCAGATTGCCGCCCACACTGTCACTGGCGACAATGTTCAGGCCGGTAAAGTCGGCGATGACTTGCAGGACGGAGCGCACTTCCACATTCTGGAAGTTCAACGAAAGCTTTTCGCCGGAATAAACCGGTTTGCCGTCGGCGGTTTTCTTGGCCCCATCTGTTGAGGGACGCACTTCGACGATGAACTGGTTGTCGGTTTGGTAGGCGGAATATTCCCACGCACCTTTGGCCTCGACAAACATCCGGCTGTTACCGCTCAGCGCATAGGCATCAACCTGTTGCACGGGGGTGGCAAAGTCCACTACATCGAGGCGGCGTTGCAAGGCTCTGGGGATTTCGGTGTCGATAAAGTCAATCATCACGCCTTTGGCTTGCTGGCGAATGTTGATGCCGGCCTGTGCGCTGGACAGGGTGGTGACGATGCGCGCCTCGCCATTCGGGCCACGCCGGAAGTCGATGTCTTTAATGCTGTGGCGTGCGCCATTCGCTGCGGCTTCGGAAAAGCGCGGCGTGACGTTGCTGAGTGCGGTTGCGACACCGGTTGTTTCGTTCAGCGAAATAATCAGCGACTTGCCGTCTATCCTGGTTTCGTACTCAACGGGCTTGCTCAGGTTGAGCACGAGCCGGGTGCGGCTACCTGCCTGTACAACGTTAATGGATTGCAGCGGACCCAGGTTGGCCGCAACCATGTTGCGGCCAACCGCATTAGCGGTGTCCGGCAAGTCTAGGGCGATACGCGCAGGGTTGGCCACGGTAAAGCCTGCCGGGGTGTTGGCAAGCGCTTCCTTGAGGTTAACTTTTACCACGATCTTGCCGCCCGGCAGGCTCGTGGATTCTACGCTGGTAACTGCATTGCCCGCGTAAGCGGATGCGCCCGCCAGAAATAGCAGGGTTGCACAGGTGTTGGTCAGAAATCGTTTCATTTTCAGGGTGTGAATTGGGTTTGATAAATTGACGGTTTTCATGTCGGCCTCATTCCTGCAATGTCAGTGTGCTTGTGCGTTCAGCCCAGTCACCCGCGCTGTCCTGCACGACTTCTTTCAAGGTAATTTCGGTGTCAGTGATCTTGCTGATCAAGCCAAAATTCTGCCCCATGTAGTTACCGGCATGAACGTGATAGATGCCACGTTCCGGTGTGGCTACAACCGCATTCAGACGGCCTTTTTTGCCGATGATGCCGACCATTTTCAGCGTCTCAAGAGAATAAGCCTCAAGCGGCTCTTTGGGGCGCACCATGTCGGGTTGCAGCCCGCCACCCCCGCCCGACGGCGTAAGCTTGCGGGGCTTGAAAGGGTCGGGCAAACTGAATGCGGCATAATCGAACGGCGCGTAGGCTTGCACTTTTGGCAGCGGCTCTACTTTGCCTTGCATGTTCTTGCTGGTTTCATCCATGAACTGTTGCAAATCTTCCGTGTCGCTGCCACCGCAAGCGGTCAACATTGCAGGAAACGCGAGGTAAAGAAAATATCGAGCCATGTTCATTTTTTGGCTCCTGCTTTATTTTTATCAGCCTGCTGCTTGCGCGACATGATTTCTTCATCATCAAGATAACGGTAAGTCTTGACGGTTGCGTCCATCACCAGCCCGCCTTCCTTGACTGGCTGCAGGTTGATGTCGTGCAGCGTCACGATGCGGGACAGCTTGGCAATGTCGCTGGTGAATGCCGCGATATCATGATAGCCACCGGACACTTTCACACTGATTGGGGTCTCCGCATAAAATTCGGTTTGAGCCTCGCCAGCCGGCTTGAACAACTCAAACTGGAGTCCGCGCCCCAGTCCGGCCTGGTTAACGTCGGTAATCAGCGCATCCATTTCCTGCTTGTTGGGCAATTGTTTAAGTAGCGCCCCAAACGCCTGCTCGATATCGACCAGTTGCTTTTTGTAGGCTTCCAGATTGATGGCCTGGCCTTTTTTCGTGGTAAATGTGGCTTTCAATTCCTGCTCTTTAACTTGCCCGACCTCTAGCTTTGCTAGCGCAGGCGACCAAAGAAACCACCAGCCAGCCGCCACCAGCCCAGCCAACATCAACGCCAGCAAACCCAGTTTTGCGCCGATCGGCCAGTCGCCAACCGTTTTCAGGTCTAGTTTGTTCAGGTCGTCAAGGGTCATTTTTTCGCCCCTTTGTTATTTTCTGCGTTATCTTCTGCCAAATCCTGTTTGGTCTGCCGGACAGTCAGGTTGAATTCGTTGGCACGCAGGTTATTGACGGTCGCGACTTTAATCTCGACCAGCGCGGGCTGCTCAAACCACGGGGAGCCTTCGAGGTTGCGCATCAAGGTGGAAACCCGGGCACTGGACTGCGTATAGCCGGACAAACTCAGATCCGCCCCAGTCTGTTTGATGCTTTTAAGATACAAGCCATCCGGCAGCACCCGAATCAGTTCGTCAAACAAATGCACCATTTCGGTCCGGTTAGATTGCAGGGTTTCAACAACCTGTTTACGCTCAAGCAAGGCTTGGGTTTGTTCGCGGATTTTCTTGATCTCGGTAATTTGCGTGTCCAGCTTGGCAATTTCCTGATCAAGAAACTGGTTACGCGCCTCCTGCGTGGCGGTGCGGGTAGTGATCACAATTTGTCCAAGCGCGACGACACCAATTGCGACAACCAGCACCAATGCCAGCATGGCAGCAAACTGACGGCGACGTGCTGCGCGTTTCAATTCCCGGTGCGGTAGAAGATTAATCCGGATCATTGTGGGTCAAACCTCCGCATGGCAAGCCCGCAGGCGACAAACAGGGAGGGGGCATCATTGGATAGCTGCTGTGGGCGGATTTTCGAACCCACCGTCATATTGGCAAACGGATTGGCCACGATCGTTGGCGTGCCGGTACGGCCACCAACCACATCATCAATACCGGAGATCATGGCACCCCCCCCAGCCAGCAAGATGTGATCTACCCGATGGTATTGGGTCGAAGTCGTAAATAACTGGATGGCGCGCCCAACTTCCATCGCCAGCGTTTCGCTATAGGGGCGCAACACTTCGGTTTCGTAGGTTTCCGGCAGCGTGCCCTTGCGCTTTGCGGACTCGGCCTCTTCGCTGGTCATGCCAAAGCGGCGGGAAATCTCATGGTTCAACTGGTTGCCGCCAAATCCATGCTCGCGCATATAAACCGACTCGTTATTGAATAACACATTGATGTGCATGTTCTGCGCGCCAATGTCGATAATCGCCACCGTCTGGCCTGCGCCAGAATCGGGTAACTGATTCGCCATCAAGGCGTAAGCCGCCTGCGTGGCATAGGATTCCACATCCATGACCAGCGCTTTCAGACCCGCCGCCTCGGCCAGCGCAACCCGGTCTTCGACTTTTTCTTTGCGTGCGGCCGCGAGCAGCACTTCTACGTCATTGGGGCTACCGGGGGAAGCACCCAACACCTGAAAATCCAGATTCACCTCGTCCAGAGAAAACGGGATGACTTGGTTGGCTTCGCTCTCAACCTGATTTTCCAGCTCAACGCCGGCTAACGCCGCCGGCAATAGTATTTTTTTGGTGATGACCGCCGAGGAAGGCAAGGCCATCACCACGTTTTTCATACGGCCACCAATCCGCTCCCATGCACGCCGCAAAGCCTCGGCCACCTGATCCGGGTTGACAATATCGCCCTCTTTGACCGCATCTTTTGGCAAAGGCTCGATGGCATAGCGCTCAACGCGATACTGATTTTTCCCTACTTCGGAAATCTCCACGAACTTGACCGAGGTCGTGCCAATATCCAGCCCCAGCATGGGGGGAGATTTGGCAGAAAACACATCCAGGTTGAAGTCTAATTTCAAAGAAATTTCCTTTGTTTATCTGTGGTTATAATTATTTGTTAATAATTATGATTAAATCCTAACAGTTCTACGGGCATGCACCACAATTTTTTTCTGGTAGTCTCGAACTCTATTGCAAACATATGTTGCGAACCTGTGTTCAAAAACCAACAGATCAAAATCATCTGCAACCACTTGCCATCCCTTAATTTCGCCAAACTCAAGCCCTTGGCGGCATCCGGTCAGTGGCTTCTTAACGCATATAATCCAGCAAACTTTAGAGGCTAGTTGAACATGTTCTCCCAACGGTGGCACTACGTCTTGGCTTTTTCACTTGGACTGGGCCTGGTCAGTGCCGCACTGGCAGGGCTGGCTGCCGCGCTGATTTACCCCAATCTGCCTTCACTGGAAAGCCTGACGGATTACCGGCCCAAAATTCCGCTGCGCATTTATTCCATCGACGATGCGCTGCTGGCGGAATATGGCGAAGAACGACGTGCGTTTGTTGCAATCGCGGATGTTCCCAAACAAATGAAGCAAGCCATTCTGGCCGCCGAAGACGAGCGGTTTTACCAGCATGGCGGCGTGGATACGCTGGGCGTGCTGCGCGCAGCCGCCGCCAACGTGTTGGCTGGCGGGGCATCGCAGGGTGCCAGCACCATCACCATGCAGGTGGCGCGTAATTTTTTCCTGACCCGCGAGCGCACCTTTACACGCAAATTTTCCGAAGCCCTGCTCGCCATCAAGATTGAACACAGTTTGTCCAAGGACAAAATACTCGAGCTGTACATCAACCAGATTTTCCTTGGTCAACGGGCTTATGGTTTTGAGGCCGCAGCCCGCACTTATTTTGGCAAGACCCTGAAAAATCTTAGCGTTGCAGAAACCGCGATGCTGGCCGG
>JAYUCZ010000292.1:0-6517 GCA_043740065.1 Thiobacillaceae bacterium
CTACTGTTTTCCACCGGCTACATGGCCAATCTTGGCGTGGTCACTGCGCTGCTCGGGCGGCATGGCGAAGTGTTCGCCGACCGCCTTAACCACGCCTCGTTAAATGATGCTGCGCAGTTATGCGGCGCGAAATTTTCCAGATATTCACACGCCGCGCTGGATCAACTGGAAGGCCAATTGGCGCGCAGCACGGCGCACGACAAGCTCATCATGGCCGACCTGGTGTTCAGCATGGATGGCGATACGGCGGATGTGGATGGCTTGTTGTCGCTGGCCGAGCGTTACGATGCCTGGCTGTATCTGGACGATGCGCACGGTTTTGGGGTGTTGAATGACGGCCTGGGCGGCATGACGGAAGCCGCGAGAAACAGCGACCGCGTGATCTATCTGGCGACGCTGGGCAAGGCCGCAGGCGTGTTTGGCGCGGCGGTGGCGGCGCACGCAACCGTGGTGCAGTGGCTGGTGCAAAAAGCCCGCGCTTACGTTTACACCACTGCGACTCCGCCTATGTTGTCCGCCGCCCTGCTGGCCAGCCTGCGCCTGATTGCGGCGGGCGCTGCACGCCGCGCAGCGTTGCACCGGCATGTGCTGAAAGTGCGCTGTGCATTGAAAGTGCTGCCCGGCTGGCGGCTGATGGAATCGGCAACGCCAATTCAGCCGCTGGTGATTGGCGGCAATGCGGAGGCCGTGGCGGTCGCGCAAAAACTGCTGGCGCGGGGCTTGCTGGTTCCGGCAATCCGCACACCGACAGTGCCGAGGGGCACAGCGCGTCTGCGCATTACGCTTTCTGCCGCGCACACCGATGATGAAATTGACAGGCTGATCGCTATTTTGCAGGAAGTGGCGGCGGATGACGCATAAGCTGGTTTTTTTGCATGGCTGGGGTACGCATCCGGTCATCTGGGCTCCACTGCTGGAACGCCTGCCGGGTTCACGCGCGGTGCCGCTGCCAGGCTACGCCAATACCGCGCCTGCGCCTTCCGCAGACGGGCTGAGCGAGCTGGCGCACTGTATTGCGCAACAACTTGAGCCACAGACGCTGCTGGTTGGCTGGTCGCTGGGTGGACTCGCGGCCATGCGCGTCGCGCTGGACTACCCACAGAAAGTTTCACGGCTGATGTTGATCGGCACCACGCCCTGTTTCGTCAATCGTGCCGACTGGCTGCATGGCGTGGACGATGCCGTGTTCGCAGAATTTTCCCGTAATCTGAGCGAGGATTATGCCGGGACGATACGGCGCTTTTTGTCCCTGCAAGCGCAAGGTTCGGATACGGCACGCGCCGTGCTGGCGGCGCTGCGCAAGCAACTGCTGGCACAGCCACAACCGGAATTGGCGGTGCTGGATGCCGGGCTGTCGATGCTGCGTGACACCGACTTGCGCAGTGAACTTGCCGGGCTGGCGGTTCCGGTCAGTCTGGTTCACGGCACGGCTGACAAACTGGCGCCCGTCGAGGCTGCCCGCTGGCTGCAAACGGCTTTGCCTAATGCGGCGCTGAACGAGATTAAAGGCGCGGGACATGCGCCGTTTTTATCGCATGTACAGGCCGTGACGGATGTCATTGAGCGATGGGTGTGATCCTGTATGGATAAATTTGGCCCTGTTAAATTTGGAGCGCCGTTCGAGCCAGGCGAGCAATTTAAACCCGGTGCGCAATTCAAACCCAGCGCTATCGACAAGCACGAAGTGGTGCGTGCGTTTGGTCGTGCGGCTGGCGATTACGATGTCCACGCTGTGTTGCAACGCGAGATTACCCAACGTCTGGCCGAGCGGCTGGCGCTGATGCGCATTGCACCAGAGAGCATTCTCGACATTGGTTGCGGTACGGGGCAGGGCAGTACGCTGCTAAAAACGGCTTACCCGCAAGCCAGTCTGGCCGCGCTGGATATTGCGCTGCCCATGCTTGCGGTCGCACGCAAAAAAGAGCGGGATGCAAGCTCGCTGTTTACAAAAATATTGAATCGCCTCGCGCCGCACGCCTCGCACCTTACGCGCCACGTTTGCGCCGACATGGAGCGCCTGCCGTTTAAAACCTCCAGCCAGTCCATGCTGTGGTCTAGCCTTGCGCTGCAATGGGCCGACAACACCGAAGCCTGTCTGCGCGAGTGGCAGCGTGTGCTGGTACCCGGCGGGCTGGTGATGTTTGCTACCTTTGGGCCGGACACGCTGAAGGAATTGCGCCAGTCATTTTCCAGCGTGGATGGCGGCGAGCATGTCAGTCGTTTTACCGATCTGCACGATATTGGCGACATGCTGGTTCATGCCGGGTTTCAGCATCCGGTGATGGAAATGGAAATGATTACGCTGACTTATGCCGATCTAAAAAGTCTGCTGCAGGATTTGAAAGGCATCGGTGCGCACAACGCCGCTGCCGCCCGATCACGCGGCATGATGGGGAAATCAGCCTGGCAAAAACTGCAAGCGGCTTATGAGCAGTTTCGCCACAATGGAAAGTTGCCAGCGACCTACGAGGTCATCTACGGCCACGCCTGGGTTGGCGATAAAACCCGGCGCGAAGATGGCCGGCAAGTCATTCAGTTCAATATCGAACAACGCAAGGCGGGGTTGCGTTGAAGCCTTCCCCCTTCTTCTTTTCCCCTTCCCTTCTCCTTTCGCACGGTTTTTTTATCACCGGCACGGACACGGGGGTTGGCAAAACCCATGTGAGCTGCTTGCTGATTGAAACACTGAAAGAACAGGGCTTGCGGGTGGCCGCCATGAAGCCGGTGGCGGCGGGCGAGGAGGCCGATGGCGTGAATGAGGATGTGCGCAAGCTGATGGCGGCATCCAATGTTCATGCCGCATTGCGCGACATTAACCCCTATTCGTTTGCGCCGCCCATCGCGCCGCATATCGCCGCGCAGCAGGCGGGCGTGGATATTGATCTGGAGGTGATTGCCGAAAGTTACGCACGTTTACGTAGCGTTTCCGATGTGGTGGTCGTTGAAGGCGCGGGCGGATTTTTGGTACCGCTGAGTGAATGTTTGGGCGATGGCAAAGACATGAGCGCCATTCCGCAAAAACTGGATTTGCCGGTGGTGCTGGTGGTGGGCATGCGGCTCGGCTGCCTCAGCCATGCGTTGCTGACCTGTGAGGCTATCGCCAGCCGCAAACTTCAATTGGCGGGCTGGATCGGCAATGTAATCGAGCCTTCCATGCGGGAACTTGAATCGAATATAAAGACGCTCAAGTCCAGTATTGACGCGCCTTTCATGGGTGTTGTCGGCTGGGAGCAAGGCTGAGCGCTAGCTATATCTGCATCATCAAAAAATAAGCGCATAAGAATGCGGTGTAATAGATATATTCAATAGACGAAATCAAATGCTTATGTGATCTCGTTGCTTGTTCACGGCGCTTTGTTGGTTTACAGTCTGCGACAAATTGTCACAGGCGGATTCGGTATGTTCCCCGGTTTAGGTGGAAGGGTGGCTAGGCAGGAAGCGCTGAAATGCACAGGCAGGACTGGTTCTAAAAATTAAAAAGTACTGATTAATAAAAGAGGAGGATGGGGAAACATGAAAAAAAGCGCCATGAGCCTGTTATTGGGCAAAACGCTGGCTGTCTTGTCCGGGGTGGCAATCTCGGGTGCTGTGTGGGCAGACTATCAACTGAATTTACGCGAGCCACAATCTCAACTTGCACGCGATGTTTATGACTTGCACACCCTGATCAATCTGGTGTGTTTGGCCATTTTCGTGGTGGTATTCGGTGTGATGTTCTATTCCATCTGGAAGCACCGCAAGGCCGCTGGCCACAAGGCGGCGCATTTTCACGAGAGCACCACGGTCGAAATTATCTGGACGATTATTCCGTTCTTCATCCTGATCGGCATGGCCTACCCGGCCACCAGGGTGGTAATCGCCATGAAGGACACTTCCAATCCGGACATGACCATCAAAGTCACCGGTTATCAGTGGAAGTGGGAATATGACTACCTCAAGGATAACGTCAAATTCTTCAGCACCCTGTCCACACCGCGCGAGCAAATCGAGAACAAGCAAGCCAAGGGCGAACATTACCTGCTGGAAGTGGATGAGCCATTGGTTGTTCCAGTCGGCAAAAAAGTCCGCGTATTACTGACTGCGGGCGACGTGATTCACTCTTGGTGGATTCCTGAGCTGGCTGTCAAGCAGGACGCGATTCCCGGCTTTATCCGCGATGCCTGGTTCAAGTCCGAAACCACCGGCACCTTCCGTGGCCAGTGCGTGGAACTATGCGGTAAGGATCACGCCTTTATGCCGATCGTGGTCAAGGTCGTCACGCAGGCGGAATATGACACCTGGTTGGCGGCCAAGAAGCAGGGCGCAGCCGTGGCAGTAGCCGATAACAGCAAGACTTTTAGCCAGGAAGAGTTGATGGCTAAAGGCGCTGACGTGTATGGCAAGAATTGCGCGGCCTGCCACCAGGCCAACGGCATGGGTGTGCCGGGCGCGTTCCCGGCCATCAGCGGCGGCAAGATGGCGAGCGGAGCCATCGACGACCACATCAACCTGGTGTTGCACGGCAAGCCAGGCACTGCCATGGCCGCATACGGCGGGCAGTTGTCGGATGCGGATGTCGCGGCGGTCGTCACCTATCAGCGCAATAGCTGGGCGAACAAGACCGGCGACATGACGCAACCCGCACAAGTGGCTGGCCTGAAGGGCGGCGCAGAAGCCGCTGCTCCGGCAGCAAAGTAATCGGATAAGGGATAAGGAGAAAATTAATGGCACACGACGCAGCACACGGTCACGATGACCACGGCCACGGTCATCCCACCGGGATATCGCGCTGGCTGACCACCACCAACCATAAAGACATCGGCTCGCTGTACCTGTGGTTCGCGGGCATCATGTTCCTGATTGCCGGCACCATGGCGATGATTATTCGCGCCGAGCTGTTCCAGCCCGGCCTGCAACTGGTGAACCCCGATTTCTTTAACCAGATGACCACGATGCACGGTCTGATCATGGTGTTTGGCGTGATCATGCCGGCCTGGGCTGGCTTTGCCAACTGGCAGATTCCGCTGATGATCGGCGCACCCGACATGGCCTTCCCGCGCATGAACAACTGGGCTTTCTGGGTGCTGCCGGTGGCTGGCGCACTGCTGATCCTTTCCCTGTTCATGCCCGGCGGTGCTGTTGCGGGTGGCTGGACTATGTATCCGCCGCTGTTTATCCAGGGCGGCATCAGCTATGACATGACGATTTTCGCCGTGCATATTCTGGGCGCTTCGTCGATCATGGGTTCGATCAACATCATCACCACCATCCTCAACATGCGTGCGCCCGGCATGACGTTGATGAAAATGCCGCTGTTCGTGTGGACCTGGCTGATTACCGCCTATCTGCTGATTGCCACCGTGCCGGTGCTGGCTGGTGCAGTGACCATGCTGCTGACCGACCGCAACTTCGATACGCACTTCTTCAATGCGGCAGGTGGCGGCGACCCGGTGATGTTCCAGCATATTTTCTGGTTCTTCGGTCATCCAGAGGTGTATATCCTGATTCTGCCGGCGTTTGGCGTGGTCTCGCAGATTATCCCGACCTTTGCGCGCAAACCGTTGTTTGGTTATGCCTCGATGGTCTATGCAACCGCGTCGATTGCGATTCTGTCCTTCATCGTGTGGGCGCACCACATGTTTACCGTGGGCATGCCCGCTACGGCACAACTGTTCTTCATGTATTCCACCATGCTGATTGCCATCCCCACCGGGGTCAAGGTGTTCAACTGGGTGGCGACCATGTGGAAAGGCTCGATGACTTTCGAAACGCCGATGCTGTTCTCGATTGCCTTCGTTTGCCTGTTTACCATCGGTGGATTATCCGGTCTGGTACTGGCGATTACGCCGGTCGATATCCAGTTGCATGACACTTACTACGTAGTGGCGCACTTCCACTATGTGCTGGTGTCGGGTTCCTTGTTCGCCATTTTTGCCGGCGTGTACTACTGGTTGCCCAAGTGGACGGGCCATATGTACGACGAGAAACTGGGCAAGTGGCACTTCTGGTTGTCGACGATTTCCATGAACATTACCTTCTTCCCCATGCACTTCCTGGGGTTGGCCGGGATGCCGCGTCGTTATGCGGATTACGCCTTGCAGTTTGCCGAGTTCAACGCCATCGCCTCGGTGGGTGCGTTCGTGTTCGGTGCCAGCCAGTTGATCCTGCTGTATGTGATTTTGAAGAGCATACGCGGCGGTCAAAAAGCCACTTCCGAAGTTTGGGAAGGCGCACAAGGTCTGGAATGGACAGTGCCATCGCCCGCGCCGTACCACACGTTTGAAATTGCGCCGGTCGTTAAATAAGGAGCAGGAACGGGCGCTTTACCCGCCCGTTCCGCCAAGCCATGAAAAATAAACGCAACATCGTTACAGGTCTGATGCTGGCTTTGATCCCCATCGGGATTTTTTTGTACACCGTGTTTAACGCCAGCCCCAAATAATGACGAGCAATAACCCGCTCATCCTGAAAAAGCTCTCGATTTTTGCGTTGGGGATGTTCGCATTTGGTTTTGCCCTGGTGCCGTTTTACGAAAAAA
>JAYUCZ010000293.1:0-14861 GCA_043740065.1 Thiobacillaceae bacterium
AAAAGCAGCCGGGTCGCCGCAAGTCCGCCAAACATTACGTCTAAATTCAGCCGGAGAAACACTCATGCCCTATTTCGTTTATGAAATTCACCCCATGCACATCGTCAAAAAGATCGCGCAATTTGACCGCTTCAAGGAAGCTTCCGGGTTCTCCAAGGCAGTACGCGACAAACTGACCGGTGCAGACAACTTCTCGGTCAAGGTGATGTATGCCGAGAACGAACTGCACGCCGAAGAAATGCTTGGCGAAGTGCGCGAGAAACCGCCGACTACCGGCGAGGATTATTGAAACCTTTAAAGCTTGAACCACGAAGGACACAAAGGCCACGAAGGTAAATACGTATTCTTCCTTTGTGTCCTTGGTGTCCTTGGTGGTTAAGGCTTTTATTCTTAACGTTACGCGCCCATGAGTGAATACAACGAAGATGCCTACCGCGACGCACGCAAGTCGGTGAATCCGACACCGTGCGCGTTCGAGCAGGGCGTGCTGGCGCGGTGTATTGCTTGCAGCAAGGCCGAAAAACATCTGCTGGCCGAACGCGAAACCGTCAACTGCGGCGATGCCGCTGCCCAAGTGCGCTGCCTGGAACTTAAAACCCTGCTGCGCGGACACTCTGCCTTCGCGCTCAAAATTTCGCGCATGGGACTCCCGCTGCCCCACGCCAAAGAACTCAAGATTCAATGTGGCGGGCTAAAAGGCTTGCAAAAAACCACTAACGGCGAAGAAGCCGTCAGCGATGCCTTCGGTCTGATCGAACAGGCGCTGGCACTGCATGGCAATCTGGACAACCTGCCCTACTCCGAGATCGCGCAGGGTGTCGTGCATTTCGAGGCGCGACGGCGCAAGGCTTGACCACGCAGGCTTGACCACGCTTACCTTGCGGTTTTTTCTCGCCCACAAGCGGCTAGAATAAATGGTCAATTAATCAGGATGTCTCATGCGCAACTTCCACCAACTGATCGAAACCATCCAGAACAACTGCAACATTGCGGATGCCAACCATGCCCGCAATATGACCATGTGTACTTATTTGCTGGAAATGCGCGAGTTCTTTCGTTGGGAAAATGAGCTTCCACTGACTGAGCCACCGCCGCGTTCCGAAATCGGCGAGTGGATTACCAAACGCGAAACGCTTTGGGAAACACTGGAGGCAGACGACTTCGCTGCGCTATTGGTTGACGGGCAAAAAATCGACCCGTTTGAAAGCAAAGCCATCAACCAGGCGCTAGTGCCAGAGGGTTATGTCTATGGCGCTGGCATTGGCCGTTACCGCAAGCCGCACTTTTTCCTCGGCGAACTCAAGCGCCGCGAAGAACGCGAAGGGCTCACCATTTACGTGACCGGCTGCGAATACGCACGCGATCTTTCCACCGTGCCCGCCGCCTATCAGGACGGCGCGATCTATCTGCGCACCGATGCTTTGAAGCGTGCGCTATGGGAAAAAGTCGAGCTGTGGGGACAGAAAAAACCCGACGGGGCGATGCAGGCTGCGCTGCAATATTATGGTTTTGAGCACGCGCAAGAAACCGCGTTGGAACGCATGACTGAAGCCGAGAGCGAAGCGGTGATCCTGCACGAAATTGGCGAAGCCCGCGCCGGCAAGCTACTGGGGCCGGACTGGCAAGCCATGATCGGTAACTTCACCCAGAAACATCCTGAACTGCTGGCACGTTCCATTCGCGACAACCTCGCCGACTGCCTGTCCACCCTGCCCGCGCTCATTGAAAACAGAGCCTGGGGGTCATTGCACTATTACATGGCACAGTTTGATGGCGTGCGGCTGGTGCTGTTTCCTGCGCTGCTGGAAGCCTACAAAACCTGGCGCGAAACCGGGCAGCCGGGAGCCCTTGAAAAAACTATTGCACGAGGCCAAACCCACTGGCTGAAACAGGCTGAACAGTTACTGGAAATTTACCGCAACGACCCGCAAAACGCGGAAAATCGCATTCAAACTTTACGCAAGCAAGAACCTGGTCTATTTGAATACTGAGTTTGTTAACCAGTTCACATATTGGTAATCAGATATGTCCCGGTTGGCGAACGAATCTCGCCAATGTGCAAGCCGAATCCGCCGTTTTTGCGATCCTGAAAATACAGTTCCAGCGATGCCTTGACGGTGCGGAAGGCAATTTCGTCCCAAGGGATTTCATGTTCGGCAAACAGTTTGACTTCCAGACTTTCGATGCCCGGCTGGTAATCCAGATCAAGTAAACGGCCACGGAACATGAAATACACCTGGTTGATGTGCGGCAGGTTGAACAGGGTGTAAAGCGAGTCCAGTTCGACCCGTGCGCCGGCTTCTTCCCAGGTTTCGCGCAGTGCGCCTTCTGCGGTGGTTTCGCCGTTTTCCATAAATCCGGCGGGCAGCGTCCACAAGCCGTATTTGGGTTCGATGGCGCGGCGACATAGCAGCACCTTGTCTTCCCACGCGGGAATACAGCCGACGACCATTTTGGGATTTTGATAATGAATGGTGCCGCACGCCGGACATACATGGCGCGGCAGGCTATCGCCTTCGGGGATTTTCAACTCGACGGCGTGGCCGCAATGACTGCAAAAATTCATGGGTAAGAAACCTTGTTTTCCCCAAAGTACCAAATTTCCGCGATGACTGCCAGCAGTGCATAATCCGTGTCTGATTCAGGCAATTAACCATGTCCAGCTCTCAAGAAAACTACGCACCGCAATTAGGCGAAACACCGCACCACAACACCGATCTCAAGGTGCTGACCGACATTGCCGAATCGCTGTCGATGAATGTCGATGTCGAACACCTGCTCGACAGTTTTCTTGGCACGATGGTGCGGCTGACCAACGCCCAGGCGGGCATCGTTCGCGTGCTGACACCGGACGGCAAGAGCCTGCGCATTGTCGGTTCGGAAGGACTGCCTGCCGACGCCATCACACAGTACAACATCATGCCGCTGGAAACGGCCATGTGCGGGCTGCCGTTAGGCGCGTCGATCAAGAACCTGCCCTACCTGTTTGAATGCAAGGGCAATACCGCGCAAGCCTTTGGCATGGAAGGCGGCTGGGTGGTGGCGCTGCCGCTCAAATACAAAAACACCCTGCTGGGCGCGTACAACCTGTTTCTTAAAAAAGACCAGGCGATACCCGAAGATGTCAGCCTGCTGTTTGTGTCCATCATCGAACACCTGGGCATGGCGATGGAAAACGCCCGCCTGACGCGGGAAAACCTGCGCATTACCCTGATGAACGAACGCCAGATGCTGGCCAGCGAAATCCACGACTCGCTGGCGCAAACCCTGGCCTACATGAAAATGCGTCTGGCCATGCTGCGCGAAGTGGTTAACGGCGACAAACCCGAACTCACCGAAAAATATTTATCCGATGTCGATGGCGCGCTGGAATCCGCCTACTCCGGCCTGCGCGAACTCATCAGCCAGTTCCGCCATCGCATGGATCCACGCGGCATTATTCCGGCGCTGCAAGAACTGCTGGAAGGCGTAACGAAAAAAATCGATGCCAAGGTCAAACTCGACAACCAGACTAAAAACCTCACGCTAACCACCGATCAGGAAGTGCAGGTTTACCGTATCGCCCAGGAAGCGCTGGCCAACATCTGCAAACACTCCTACGCACGGCTGGTGCAAATCGTGCTGGAAGACACCGGCACGCATTACCGCATCAGCGTCATCGACAATGGCATTGGCCTGTATGCCGCCGGCCACACCGGCCCGGGGATGCACTTTGGCATGAACATCATGCGCGAACGCGCCGAGCGCATCAAAGGTCTGGTCGAAATCCGCAGCCGCGTCGGCGGCGGCACCCGCGTGACCCTGGTGTTTCCCCATGCCACACAAACAGGCACACCAGCATGAGCGAAAAAATCCGCGTCCTCATCGTTGACGACCACACCCTGTTCCGCGAAGGTCTGGCCGAACTGCTGGAACACTACGGCACCATCCATGTCTGCGGCATTGCCGGCAACGCCGAGCAGGCGCGCAACCTCATCCGCGAGCACCAGCCCGATGTCGTGCTGTTAGACCTGCACCTGCCGCCCACCGACGGCATTACCCTCATGCTCAAACTGCGCGAAGAAGGCATGTTCTTCACCACGCTGATTTTGACCGTGAGCAACGAAGAAGAAGACCTCGCCAGTGCGTTACGAGCCGGCGCGCAAGGCTACCTGCTGAAAACCATGGAACCCGCCGAAGTCGTCGATGCCATCCAGCGTGCCGACAAGGGCGAAACCGTCGTCGCCTCGGAAATGACGGCTAAATTAGTCGCCTTGCTGGACGCGAAAAAAGGCAAATCCACCTCGCTAATCAACCAGCTTACCCAGCGCGAACGGCAGATTCTGACTTACCTCGAAAAAGGCGAAAGCAACAAGGCCATTGCAAAAGAGTTGGGCATCAGCCACGACACGGTAAAACTGCACGTGCGGAATATTCTGGCCAAGCTGAATCTGACTTCACGGGTGGAAGCGGCGGTGTTTGCGGTGCAGCAGCGGCTAGCACCGACGCGGCATTCTTGATTTTTAAGGGCGCTTCAGCGATGCCTGTCTATCGTCTTCGCTGACAAACCACTTGAGCTTGTGATGCAGGTTAACCACCTTGCCGACAATAATCAGCGTGGGCGGTTTGAGCTGGCTTTCCACCGCCAGTGCGGGCAGGGTTTCCAGTGTGCCAACGACGACGCGCTGATGCTGGGTGGTGCCTTGCTGGATAATCGCTGCGGGGGTTTGCGGCGACAGGCCGTGTTTGACCAGCTCCTTGGACAGCACCGGCAAGCCTTGCAGGCCCATGTAGATGACGATGGTCTGGTTTGGTTTGGCGATGGCTGACCAGTCGAGGTTGATGCTGTCGTCCTTGAGGTGGCCGGTAACAAACGTAACCGACTGTGCGTAGTCCCGATGCGTGAGCGGTATGCCCGCATAGGAGGCCACGCCTGCGGCGGCGGTAATGCCGGGCACGACCTGGAACGGCACGCCGTGATCGACGAGGGTTTCGATTTCTTCACCACCGCGACCGAAGATAAACGGGTCGCCGCCTTTCAGGCGCAGCACGCGCTTGCCTTCCTTGGCTAGGCGCACCAGCAACAGGTTGATGTCTTCCTGCGGCACGGCGTGGTTGGCGCGTTGCTTGCCGACATAGATGCGTTCGGCATCGCGGCGGCACATGTCCATGATGGGTTCGGAAACCAGATTATCGTGTACCACCACGTCGGCCTGCTGCATCAATCTCAGGGCGCGGAAGGTCAGCAAATCCGGGTTGCCGGGGCCGGCACCAACGAGGTAAACCTCGCCGACCGGCTGGGCATCGGTTTCCTGATCGAGGGTGTGCTGCAACAGCTTGGCAGCATCGTCTTCTTTGCCGGAAAACACCATTTCGGCCACCGGGCCTTGCAGAACTTTTTCCCAGAAAATGCGCCGCAGCGGCGCGTGCGAGAACTTGGCTTTGACTTTCTCGCGGAAGCTTTCGGCCAACTGCGCGAGACGGCCATAGTTGGCGGGAATCAGCGTCTCCAGCCGCGCACGCAGCAAACGCGCCAGCACCGGCGATGCGCCACCCGTACCCACCGCGACGATCAGCGGCGAGCGGTCGAGAATGGCTGGCAACACGAAGCTGCACAGCGCCGGTTTATCAACCACGTTGACGGGAATATGCCGTGCGCGTGCCGCAGCAAACACCTGCTGGTCGATGGCATCGTCTTCAGCCGCGCCGATGACCAGTTCCATGTCATCGAGCATGGCTGGCTGGAACAGTTCACGTTTATGCACAACATGATCGACTTCTTTCAGATCGGCAAAGGCTGCGCACAACTCGCCGTCATGCGCCACCTGCACCCACGCGCCTGCATTTAACAGCATGGCGGATTTGCGTGCAGCGGTCTCACCGCCGCCCACCACCAGGCAGGTCTTGCCGCGCAGATCAATAAAAATGGGAAGGAAATTCATAAATGATTTACCGCAGAAACGCAGAGAACGCGGAGAAAAGCACGCTTTACTCTGCGTACTCCGCGCCTCTGCGGTTAAGTTAATTCTTAACGGCTGCCGCAGCCGCCGGAACCACAACCACCGGAACCACAGCCGCCGCCACTGGATTTGGCGCTGGCGCTGGAGCCGCAGCCGCCGCCGGAAGGCAGAGCGACATCGTTGGGGTTGGTGAACACAAACAGCGGCTGGCCATCTTCTTCGACGAAATCGACGGTTACGCCTAACAGCAAGTCGGCGCTGTGTTCGTTGATGAGCAGGCTGATACCTTCGACGACGATGGTTTTGTCGGTATCGCGTTCGTTATCCATGCCCATGGCGTATTCGATGGAACCATCATCGCCACGACGTGCGGCGATGCGCAGGCTCAGACCTTCGAACGAGGCTTCGGGTGGAATCGCGGACTGGATTTGATGCGCGGCAGCGGGGGTTAAGGTCAGCATGTGTTTCTCCTGGTTAGAAATAAGATCGGTCTATTAAATAATAAGGCAGTACATATTCAGGCGGCGGCGTTTTCGGCCTCCGCGCCAATAGCGGTTTTGTGTCTTTTCACCAGCGCCAGAAACCGCAGCACCCAGCTAAATTTTCTGGTGGAACGCAAATGCGTGTAGGAGGCCAGCAGGTTACGGTAAACCAGCCCATCCTGTTTGCCGTTGATGCCGTGGCCGCGCAACACATCGTAGGCGTAGGTGAGGCCTTCGGGCAGATTCTCAATGCTGGAGTAGTGAAATTCGTGCGCGTGAATTTCTTCGACCGGCGCTGCGCTACGCCATGGGCTCGCGCCGGTTTCCTTGAGCCGGACATAGCCGCGTCCGACGGGTTTGTCATGCATGACGATGTCGCCGGGAATCGCGCCCACCATCTGGCGGCTTTCGCCCTTCCAGCTCAGCGTTTTAGCCAGATACATCAGCCCGCCGCATTCGGCATAAGTCGGCAGGCCGTTATCGATCGCCTGCTTAATGTCGCCACGCAAGCTGACATTGGCTTCCAGTTCGGTCATGAAGGACTCCGGAAAGCCGCCGCCGATAATCAGGCCGTCAATATCGGGCAAGTGCGGGTCTTGCAAGGTGTTGATCGACACCAGTTCTGCGCCGCTCGCTTGCAATGCTTGCAGGTCGTCTGTGTAATAAAAACCAAAGGCCGGGTCGCGGGCGATGCCGATGCGCAGTGTGGGTGTTGGCGTTGCGGTTGCGTTGATGAATGGTGCGACGGGCTGCTTGCTTTGCGTCAGTTGCAGCAGTTTGTCCAGATCAACCTGATCGGCCACGCGCCGGGCAATGCGGTTGATTTGCGCTTCAACTTCTGCCGCCTCGTTACTGGGAATCAGTCCCAGATGGCGTTCCAGGATTTGCATCCCGGCTTCGTGCTGGACCGCGCCCAGCACCGGCACATCGGTGTAATGCTCGACCACGGCACGCAGCTTGCTCTCGTGGCGACTGCCGCCCAGTTGATTGAAAATTACGCCAGCGAGTCGAATATCCTTGTCAAACGCCTGATAACCCAGAATCAGCGGCGCGACACCGCGCGTCATGCCGCGTGCGTCGATCACCAGCACCACCGGAATATCCAGCAACTTGGCCAACGCGGCATTGCTGTTGCTGCCATCCAGATCCAGCCCGTCGTAAAGACCCTTGTTGCCTTCCACCAGCGCCACGTCTGCGCCTGCCAGTTGCGACTCGAACACCTCGCCGACTTCCTCGTTGCCCATCAGGTAAAAATCGAGGTTATGGCAGGCTCGCTGGCTGGCGCGTGTCAACCACATTGGGTCAATGTAGTCCGGGCCTTTTTTGTAGGGCTGAACGCTCAAGCCGCGCTGCCTGAGTGCCGCGCACAGGCCGATGCTCAGGGTGGTTTTGCCGGAGGATTTGTGTGCGGCAGAAATCAGGAAGCGGGATTGTTGCAAAATCAACGCCCCATAAGGCAAACAAGGGCGCTTGCGCGCCCTTTGTTTTGCAACCGGAAAGTATTCTTGCGGTTACTTGGCATGCGGGTCGACCGCCTCATCCGCCAGCGTTTCCGGCAGTATGCGCAAAATCTTGATGGCAAAAGCCACCATCGCCAACGCCACGGCCAAACCGCCCAAGCCCAGCATCCACTCCCAGTGGCTGGGGGTGTAGGCATGAATCTCGCCATCAAAGAAGCTGCTGGATTCGGTAAAGCCGGGGAACAGTTGCAGCGGGAAAGCCTGGCCACCGATGATGGTGACGTACATTTGCGCCAGCGCACCCAGCACCACCAGTGCCGATGCCGCGATCAAGGCGGTGCGGTTGCTGCGCGTGTTGGGCGCTACCAGCAATACAAACGGCAAGGCATAGCCGATCACCACCTGTCCAAGCCAAAACAGCTTGGTGTAAAGACCGCCGTCAAGCAGGATAAAGCGTTCAAAATCCCACTGTTTGGCGTAGTAGGCGTTGGTCAGGTGATACACCAGCGTGATGTAGAACGATGCAGCAATAAAAATCACCAGCATGTTCTTGAGACGGCGCAGTACGCCGTCACCCAGTGCGCGCTGCCCCCAGATATAGGAAGCCATCAACACCAGCAGATAGACGGCCGTGCCGTACAGCAGCGAATAGATAATGAACATGGGTGCCAGCAGCGCCGTGCTGAATGCCTGACGCGCCACCAGAAAGCCAAAAATCAGGCCAGTACCGGTGGTCAGGATCAGCCGCCAAATAAAAGCGCCATAACCCGCATAGGGATAAAAACTTTTTGCCGATTTATCCAGCATGGTCCACAGGTAGGCAGCAGCAAAGCCGAAGAAGCCGGTATATAAAACCACGTTCCAGGAGAACACCGACTTGGGGTTGACTTCCCATAAGGTGATGATGGCGCGGTCGGCACGCCCCAGATCCAGCATCAACACCATCAGGCCACCAGCCAGCAAGGCGATGGCGAGCAAGGCAGACAAGGGGGCAAGCGGCTTGTAAGCCTTTTTGCCGAACACGCCTGCCACGGAAGCCACGTTAAGCGCCCCGGAAGCCGCCACAATCATGAACACCGCCAGCACATGGGGAAGCCCCCAGACGATCTGGTTGTTCATGCCGGTAATGTGGTGGCCGTGGTGCTCCATGTTGTAGGCAGCAAACAACCCCAGCATGATGACTGCACCCAAACCACCCAGCAGCGCCCAGTAGCCTTTGCTGTTTCCTTCAAGTTCACGATTCACGATTTGCATGTCAGATTCCCGTGTAGCGCACGCCGGTGTTCAGTCCCAGGTCGGCGCGGACTTCTTTGCTTGCGTAAGTCGCCAGACGCTGGGCAATTTCGGAGGCGGGATCGTTAAGATCGCCGAAGGAAATTGCCTGCTCGGGACAGGCCTGTGCGCAAGCCGTGGTGTTTTCGCCAGCGTCCACCTTGTGGACACACAGATTGCAGGACTCAACGCAGCCCTTGCCGCGCGGCTTGTCCGCCAACTGGGTGTCGTTAAGTTCTTCGTGTACCAGCGAACGCGCTTTGTACGGGCAGGCCATCATGCAATAGCGGCAGCCGATGCAGGTGTGGGCATCCACCAGCACGATGCCGTCCGCACGCTTGAACGATGCGCCGGTCGGGCAGACATCCACGCAGGGCGGATGCTCGCAGTGCTGGCACATCATCGGCAAGGAGTGGACGGCGTTGGTCTTGTTGTTGGTCAGCTCGACCTTGCGTATCCACTGCGAGTCCTGCGGGCCGGTTTTGCCGGACAGGCCGTGCTCGGTGTTACAAGCCGTTACGCAATCATTGCAGCCAGAGCCGCATTTAGTGGTGTCAATCAACAAGCCCCAGCGGTGTTTGCTGCTGACCGCTTCTTCTGGAGCGCGGCTGTGCGCAACTTCCATCAGCATCACGCCGGGCAGCAAGGCCGCGCCGGTGGTGGCCAATGCGCCACCGATAAATTTGCGACGGTATTGTTCAAACTGGTTCATTTGATCACTCCCGTAATGGCTTTGGCCGAAATGCCACCGCCTGGATTGGGGGATGCAGTACGTGCATGGTGACGCAGACTGGTCGCAGTTTGTGCGCCCGCCGCCCCTGATTGGGCTGACACGATGGGATGCTTGGCGGCATTGCCAGCCGGTTTGCTTGAATGGCACTGGAAGCAATCCATTTTAACCGCCGCATAGGTGTGGCAGCTCTGGCAGAAGTTTTCCTTGCCCGCACTATCCTTGCCCAGCACGCTGCGCTCGCCTTTATCGTTGGGCGTAGCGTGGCAATCAATACAGTTTTTCAGACTGTGCTGCTTGGTGCGGATGCCTTCATGCACGGTCTTGTCACGCTGATGGGTAAGCACCTTCATGTGATTGCGACGCATGTAATCCGTGTCTTCCACGCACTGTTCGCCCTTGGCTTTCTGAATGCTGGGCTGTGGCACGTTGCCGCCGCTGGCCGAAGCCTGCGGCATCATGGCAACGATAAAGCCTAAGCCTGCAATCAGATGAGCGGCGGCTTTGAGCCAGTTACTTGGCATCTTCATCCCCAGCATTTTTATCCTTGGTCGCTAGTTTTGGCAATCAATCGCCCATGCCCATCTGGATATAACCAGTCGGGCACACGTCGGCACAAATATGGCAACCGATGCACTTGCCGTAGTCGGTATCCACATAGCGACCCAGGGTACGGTCGCTTTTCTTGACCCGGAACACCGCCACTTGCGGGCAATACACCACGCAATTGTCGCACTCGAAGCACAGGCCGCAGGACATGCA
The DNA here is from genome assembly GCA_043740065.1 of Thiobacillaceae bacterium. GTDB lineage: Bacteria > Pseudomonadota > Gammaproteobacteria > Burkholderiales > Thiobacillaceae > UBA6918. The sequence goes on from JAYUCZ010000293.1 coordinate 10,646, forward strand.
GCGCTTGGCTTCTGCCACCACCTGCTTTTCGTCCAGCTTCATCAAACGCTCTTCAAAGTTACCCAGCGCTTCTTCGGCAGTCAGATGTACAACGTCGCGAATCTTGCGGTCTTCGTACATGAAGTGACCAAGGAACAAGGCATTGGACGGAATCACATACTTGGAGGAACGATCTTCGTAGTTGTGAACGGCAAACTTGGCAGAATCCGTGCCAAAAGTTGGCTCGTTCACAAAACTTTCAACCGGCTTGCCCGACTCAACCAGCTTGCGCAGCATGTCGAAACGATGTGCATCAACCTTGGGACGCTTGCCAAGATCGGTCGTGCCTTCGTTCAGGAAGCGGTCGATACCGTCAGCCGCAATCGAAGCGTGGCCGATAGCGGTGGTCAGCAGGTGCGGCTTGATGACATCGCCGCCAACAAAAATGTGCGGCTTGCCGGGGAAACGGTAGTTGCCGTCCGGCTTGATCAGACCCTTGTTGTTGTTGAAAGCTTCCAAGCCGGTAAAGTCAACGGCCTGGCCAATGGCGGACACGATCAGATCGGCGGGCAGATCTTGCTCGGTACCGGCCTTGATGATGGTTTCGCCTTTGACAACTTCAAACTCGGCTACGCGTAGTGCGGTGGCGCGGCCAGCGGCATCACGCACGATGGCGATTGGTGTCACACCGCCAAGAATCTTGATGCCTTCTTCCAGCGCATGCTCGACTTCGCCCTTGGCGGCGTTCATTTTGTCCATGGTGGCGCGGGAAACCAACACCACATCGGCACCGTCACGGGCGGAAATTTCTGCCACGTCGTGCGCGATCTGCCCGGCCATCACATGTTCTGGGCGGTCACTTTCAGTCAGGTTAGTAATGTTGCCCAGACGACGTGCAACGGTGGCCACGTCAATCGAAGTATCGCCGCCACCGACCACCACCACACGATGGCCGACGTGCTGCAAGCGGCCATCGTTAAAGGCTTTGAGGAAGGAAGTTGCAGTCACGCAGTTGGGCGCTTCAGCACCTTCAACTGGCAATGCGCGGCCACTTTGCGCACCCATGGACATGAAAATCGCGTCGTATTCTTTTTCGATATCGTCAAAGCTGACATCGGTACCGATACGGGTCTTCATGCGGATTTCCACACCCATGGAGATAATGCGGTCGATTTCACCGTCCAGCACATGACGCGGGGTACGAAAACCAGGAATACCGTAACGCATCATGCCGCCCAGCAATTCGTGGTCGTCAAAAATGGTGCAGCCGTGACCCTTGAGGGTCAACTGGTAAGCCGCCGCCAGGCCAGCCGGGCCGCCGCCAATAATGGCGACTTTTTTACCGCTGGATTGCACTGCGTCGTCACGCTTGAAGGCGAGCTTGTTCTCAATGGCGTAGTCGCCAAGAAAATGCTCAACCGAGTTGATGCCGACGAAGTCTTCGACCTGATTGCGATTACAGCCAGACTCACACGGTGCCGGACACACACGACCCATGACCGACGGGAACGGGTTGGCTTCGGCAATGCGGCGGAATGCGTATTCCTGCCAGTTCATGCCTGCTGGCGGCTTTTCGATACCGCGCACGATGTTCAAATAGCCGCGAATATCTTCACCGGCCGGGCAGGAGGCCTGGCATGGCGGTGAGGACAACACATATTCCGGGCACTTGTGGGTGTGGTCGGCATCCATGATCCAGTCGCTGCTCTTGGCAAAATTACTGGTTTCGCCGTCTTTGTACTTGCGGAAGGTCAGGCCTTTTTTCGCGTTATCGGATGTTGTGGACATTGCTGCTCTCCTAAAAAATACGGTTATTCATTTACCGCAGCATGTTCAGCTGCGTCTTCAGATTCGTTTTCAGCTACCGCTTCCGCACCTGCGCCAAGGCCGGGAAGCACGATGGCGGTCGCCACAAGCTGGTGGACGCCGCCCACCATGCCCATGTCGTAGCCGTAATAAGGTAAAACCTTGGTGAACTGCGCCTTGCAAATGGCGCAAATCAAGGCCAGGAAATTGACCTGTTTGTTATCGACCACATCCTTGTAGGCTTCCATGCGGGGCTGTGCGCCCTTCACGCGGACTTCTATCAGGTCGTCGGTCAGCAAACCGCCGCCGCCGCCACAACAGAACGTCTCTTCGTGGGTGGTGCCGGGCATCATGTCCTGATAGTTGTTGGCCACCATCTGGATGACTTCACGCGGAATGATGAACTGCCCGCCCGGCATGTCGCCCATGCGCGAAGCACGCGACACGTTACAGGAGTCGTGGAAGGTAATGACGCGGTGATCGTTCTTGGATTTATCCACCTTGATGACACCGCGCTTGAGCAGGTCATGGGTGACTTCGCAGATATGCGCAGGCTGCGGGTAACTATGATCGAGCTGTGCTTGCAGCTTGCGCGCAAATTCGTCGTCCGCCGCAGCGCCATCGCCCACCCCGATCAAGGTATTCCAGAAGCTGTAGGCGACGCGCCAGGCGTGGCCGCATTCGCCCACCACGATGCGCTTGACACCCAAATCCAGCGCGGCATCGCGAACCCGCAATGCGCCTTTGCGCATGTTTTCGTAGCTGCCGATAAACAGGCCGAAATTACCGGCTTCCGAAGCCTTGGAAGACAACGTCCAACTAATGCCCGCAGCATGGAAGACCTTGGCGTAGCCAATCAGCGACTCCACATGCGGCTCGGAGAAGAAGTCGGCAGACGGCGTGACCAGCATCACTTCTGCACCCACCACATCGAGCGGAAACTTGACCGGAATGCCGGTTTCTTCCAGCACGTCTTCTTCCAGACCTTCCAGCGTGTTGATAATCGCCGGGCCAGGCAAACCGAGGTTGTTGCCGATGCGGTGCATCTTGCCGAGAATTTCGTTGGTGTATTTTTGACCGATACCGACCGTATCGAGAATCTCGCGCCCCGCCATGGTGATTTCAGCGGTATCAATGCCATACGGGCAATACACCGCACAGCGACGGCACTCGGAACACTGATAAAAATAACTGTACCAGTCGTCGAGAACTTCCTTGGTCAGGTCTTTTGCGCCGACCAGTTTGGGGAAATATTTTCCCGCAAAAGTAAAATGGCGACGATAAACCTGACGCATCAAATCCTGGCGTGCCACCGGCATGTTCTTTGGGTCGGTGGTGCCCAGATAATAGTGGCACTTGTCGGTACACGCGCCACAATGCACGCAGGCATCCATAAACACTTGCAGCGAACGGTATTTGCCGAGCAGCTCGCCCAACTTGAAGATGGCCTTGTCGTGCCAGTCTTCCACCAGTTCACCGGGATAACCTAGCTGGGTCTGGATTTTTTCATTGGCGATAAAGGACTTGATGCCCGCCATTGCGCCTTCGCGCAATTTTGGTACGGTAATTTCACCGGTCAGCTTGGCAACTTCAAATGCGGGTGTGGGTGTGGCCACGCAATTCTCCTGTTATTTATTTCGCCGAATTGATTCGCTAGCGACTGTTATTTTTCAAGCCGGGCGGCCCAGGCGGACAGATGGCGGCGCTCACGCGGGTTGTCCGACTGATTGCGGGTAGGGCTGAAAAATACGCCGGGTGCGTGCAACAACTTGCTGATCGGGAAAATAATCATCAGCAACGCCACCAATGCAAGATGCACCAACAGGATGAGGTCTTGCGGCACCGGCTGCGGCGCAAAACGCATCAAACCCAAGACAAACATCTTGAGCGCGACGATGTCCGTATGTACGACAAAAGTCATCAACGCGCCAGACACGCCAATGGCAATCAGCAAGGCCAGCATCAGATGATCGGATGGCGTGGAAATATAACGCACCCGGTCAACCAGAAAACGACGCACCCACAGACCGCCCAAACCGACAATCATCATGAAGGCCGCATATTTGCCAAACGGCTGCACGGCAGCCAGCCACACCGGCAGGTCGGCCACGAAATAACGCAGATGGCGCACCAGCACCAGCAACATGCCGAAATGGAACATCCAGCCGAAAATCCACGTCCACTTGGTGGCCTTGAACAGGCTTTCAAACAGCACGACTTCTCGCGCCATACGAAACGCCACGCCGGATGTAGTCATCGGGGCGGGCGTGGTAGGAATCTTGAGTGGTGCCGGGGTGCGGGCGTATTGGACAATCTTGCGAATCACGCCAATTGTCAACAACAGCGTCGCCACATAAAACAGCACAACATAAAACAGGGAAAGCGTGGACATAAGTCAGCCAGTATTCCGGTGATAAACGTCAGAAACAAG
>JAYUCZ010000294.1:0-2722 GCA_043740065.1 Thiobacillaceae bacterium
GGTGCTCCTTTTACTTGGTCGTTTAAGTGGCTCGGATGCTAACGCAGCTCACCACTTAAATTCACTTACAAAAGTTGCACTTCAAAGTTGAATCCGCCCGCTTATTGCCGCAGGCAGTTCCTTATCCATCCCGGTAAAGAAATGGTCGGTGCCGGGCATCATCTGTAGCCTTACTCTGGAGCCGCCACCCGACTTCTGCTTTTGCGCACTGACATTGCCCAGCACTTCGGGCAGGTCACGCTCGCCATAGAAAAACAGCACGGGTAGTTTGAGTACACTCAAGTCCGCATAGGCCGCCATGCCCAGGTTGACCCAGGCCTTGACTGCCGCGTCCGGCTGGTTGGCGAGGTAGCCGTACGTCATGCCCGACCCCAGGCTGTGCGAGAGGATGGCGATGTTTGAATAGCCCTTGGCCTTGAGAAATTCAACCGCCAGATGCAGCCGCCCCCTGGCTTCGGCAAACGTGGACGGGTATTCCTTGCCTGTGGCCTCGTTGGCCAGCACGGGCATCTGGATGGAAAGCGTGGTATAGCCCTCATCCGCCAATGCGGCGCGCAGCACGCCGATCAACCCCCAATCCGGGTGAATGCCCAGTCCGTGGGCAATCAGCACGGCGGACTTCGCGTCTTTTACCGGCGTGAACAAAGTCAGAAATTCATGCCCGTTAGCCTGCTTGAGATAGACCGGGTCGCCCACCACGATGCTGGGGACAACTTCATCCGCCCATTTCTTTTCACGGGCGTAATCGGCGGCAAAACTTGTGCCTGCAAGAAACTGGATCGCAAGGATCAGAAACAATGTCAAACGTTGCATGTCATGCACCCCCCGCGTCATGTCAAAGACGTTCGTCAGCAGAAGCGGCTCTTGAGATACGCCGAGAACTCGGCGCTGACTTCAGGGTGCTTCATGGCGTATTCCACGGTGGCCTGCAAATAGCCGATCTTGCTGCCGCAGTCATAACGCACGCCGTCAAACGCATAGGCCAGCACCTGCTGTTCCTGCAACAGCGCGGCGATGGCATCGGTGAGTTGCAATTCGCCGCCCGCGCCGGGCTTGAGGTGTTCGATGTGATGAAAAATGCGCGGGGTAAGGATGTAGCGACCCACCACGCCCAAGGTGGAAGGCGCAACGTCGGGCTGGGGTTTTTCGACGATGGCATTGACACGCGAAACGCGCTCGGCCATCGGCGTGGCATCAACAATGCCGTAAGAAGAAGTTTCTTCACGCGCCACATTTTGCACACCGAGTATCGAGCTTTGATAGTAAGCGTACAGGTCGGTCATTTGTTTCATTACCGGCGGCGCACCATCCACCAGATCGTCGGCCAGCAACACCGCAAAGGGTTCGTTGCCCACCACCGGTTTGGCGCACAGCACGGCATGACCCAGCCCCAGCGCTTCGGCCTGGCGGATGTAGATAAAATTGATGCCGGGCGGACGAATGGATTGCACCAGTTCCAGCACGCGGTGCTTGTTGCGCAGTTCCAGTTCAGTTTCCAGTTCGTAGGCTTTGTCGAAGTGGTCTTCGACCGTGCGCTTGGTGCGGCTGCTGATGAAAATCATATCGGTAATACCGGCTTCGATGGCTTCTTCCACCGCGTATTGAATCAGCGGCTTGTCCACGACAGGCAGCATTTCCTTGGGGCTGGCCTTGGTAGCTGGCAGAAAACGCGTGCCAAGACCGGCGACGGGGAAAACGGCTTTGCGTACTTTTTGCATTTTTCAACTCTCAATTTAACAAGGAGGACAAGAGGACAGGAGTAAAACCAGCTTAGTTGCTCCTCTTGTCCTCATGTCCTCTTTGTTCAAAAAAACGTGCTTATCCTATAAATCCAGTTCGCCCTGCGTATTGGTCTCCAGCACACTTAGCAGACCTTGTTCGTCCAGAATGGTAACGCCTAATTCCTGCGCTTTAGCCAACTTGCTGCCCGCCTCGCTACCTGCCACAACGTAGTCTGTTTTTTTGGATACAGAACCCGCGACCTTGCCGCCTGCGGCTTCGATTTTTTCCTTGGCTTGCTCGCGGCTTAACGTGGGCAGGGCACCGGTCAGGACAAAGACTTTTCCGGTTAATTCGCCAACGGTCTTTTTCTGCGGCGCGGTTTCCTGCCAGGACACACCGGCGGCGCGGAGTTGTAGGGCGACTTCGCGGTTATGCGGCTCGGCAAAAAACTGGGCAATGCTTTGCGCGACGATAGGGCCAACATCGTTGATTTCCAGCAATGCAGTTTCATCCGCATCCATCAACGCATTCAGGCTGCCAAAATACCGCGCCAAATCCTTGGCGGTGGCTTCACCGACGTTGCGGATGCCAAGCGCAAATATAAAACGCGCCAGCGTGGTTTGCTTGCTGGCTTGAACAGCCGCCAACAAATTAGCCGCCGATTTTTCGGCCATGCGGTCGAGATTGGCCAGTTTAAGCAAGCCCAGTTTGTACAAATCCGCCGGGGTGTGAACGATGGCATTGTCCACCAGTTGATCGACGAGTTTTTCGCCCAAGCCTTCAATATCCATGGCGCGGCGCGACGCAAAGTGCAGCAAGGCCTGCTTGCGCTGTGCCGGGCAAAACAGGCCACCCGTGCAACGCGCAATGGTTTCGCCGGTCAGCTTGACGATGTGCGAGGCGCACACCGGGCATAGGGTTGGCATGACAAACTCCCGCACGTCGTCCGGCCTGCGGTCTTGCATTACCGCCACCACTTCGGGAATCACGTCGCCCGCAC
>JAYUCZ010000295.1:0-6455 GCA_043740065.1 Thiobacillaceae bacterium
GTGCTGGGATTCAGAACGCCACACGAGGTATTCTTCGGGCTAGAAATGCGCTACACCAATATCCCGTTAACCGTTGCACTTCGAACTTGAATCCGCGCGCATGTTATTTGGCTGGTAGCGATAATATAAAGTGAATCGATCACACCGCATCACTGACGGCTGGACATTTCAACCCCAAAGGCACGCAAAGGAACGGGGTCTACCATCGAATTTGTGGATGACACCCGTCAGTCGGAAGCGTAGCATTTAATCCTGGAATGGTTCGCGTACCCCCGTATTTACCCCGTTCGTTACGACAGGGACTTTTTCTACAGCCTCGTTAGCCATTTCTACGATGATCGAATTTCTTTACCAAGTTGTCTCGGCGGTTGGTGGTGTAGCCGTACTTATCATCGCTGCCGGGTGGCTCGCATCAAAATTTTTTGAAAATCGGTTAAACCGCGATTTTGAAACCTATAAGGCACGACTGAAAGCCGAATCAGATGCCGAGATCGAAAGTCTCAAATCAAGGCTCCAAATTACTGCAAAGGAACGGGAAATTACGGCGACGTGGCTTCACCAAAAGCGCGCAGTCGCTATTGAAACGTTGTACGCATCACTTGTCGATTTGCAGTATTTTGTTCGTATTGTTCTCGGTATATTTTCGCCACGCAATCCAACTGAGATTCGAAAATACACAACGGACGCTTTTAATCAAAGCCAAGAGGTCTACAAGAGCTATCTAAAGGCCAAGATATTTCTAGCCCCGAACACATGCGAAATGGTCGAACGCGTGCTCAATGGGATTCAATACCCTATAGCCCAATATCACTGCTTCCTCGGCAATTATGACGATCACGAACTTAATACATTGACCGATGTAAAAGAACACGCTTGGAAAGAGCTTCAGGAAAATGTTCTGCCCGCCCTTCGTGAACTTGAAGCAGAGTTTAGGCAAGTCTTAGGGGTTCAGAATGGCTAACCCATCATTCCTCCGGCGCTGCGCGGCTTTGTCGCGCAGCGCCGGTGAATTCAAACGTTAACCGTCATTCCTCGCCTATGAGCAATGACTTCTCAGTAACCGAGCACATCGACACAAAGTCGGGACTCCCTCGTCGCATCTACACGTATAAGCGCAAACCTTGCCGTCGTGTTCTGCTTGAGTCACGACTCTGTAGCCAGCTTGCGGGATACTCACTGATCGAAAAAGATCTTCGTAGCGTTTTGATATGGCTAGGTGAAATTGAGTCTCTGCATAAAGATGCCCCATCCCGCAAAGGCGAACACTTCGCGCGATCACCTGACCGTGCGACCTACAATCTGATCAAGGGCCTTTTTGTGGCGGCTCTAACGTTCTATGGGAAGTGCTTTTCTAAGTGTGAAGGCCGTCCCGTAAAACTTGAGCGCCCACAGTTGGATGAGAAATTTCGGTTACTACATGATGAATGCATTGCCTATCGTCACAATTTCGCCGCTCATAGTGGTGCTAAGAAACTTGAGTATGTGGAGATTGCGCTCGTCTCACCGGTTAAGCACAAAGACAAAGTACCTTTCAAAGTGTACCGGGAGCTAATTCAGCCTGATCTATTTTGGCCATCGTCCGAAGAAATAACGCTGGCTTCGCTTGTAGAACATGTCCGTTCTATAGTGACTACGAAGATCGAATTCCTGACTGAAAAAATTCAACGAGAAGAGGTAGTTCCAAATGCACAGACCTACTGGGCTGGCAAATGACGGCTAACCCTATACGGTCTGCGCGATAAAGCCGCGCAGCGCCCCTGACCTTGAACGTTGACGCTGCAACTCCGCAACTCCGGGTAGAGTAGAGAACAGGCTCTCGCCTGCCCTCCCTCATCAAACCGTACGTGCGGTTTTCCCGCATACGGCTTTCCGATGTTCTTCACACTAGGCATACGCTGTTTTCCAGCCCGCTGTTGTCGCAAAGGCACGGGGTCATGAAGGCACGGGGTCAGGTCTAGCTAAGTAGCATGGGCTCAAAGTGGTCAGCTTCGAGTTTATTTTTGAGCAACCAAGGTGAGGCAAGTGATAGCTAGAAAAAACAATGCGAAGCTGACCCCTTTGGCTCCTTTATTGCGTCAAACAAAGGGAAGCGTCCCATTTAATCCATAGGTGCGCCGCAAGACTTCCTCCGAAATTGCCCAATCACAAACCTGGCTCCGCGCCAGCGAGCCCGCGATTGCGTGATAACGCAGCCGTGGCATCCCGCCGCCGCTTGAAGAGGCCATATAGCGCCACACCGGAAAAGATTCCCACGAGCGTAAACACCGCCGCAAGCTGGCCACGGCCAAGTTGTGCCGCGACAGGGCCCGGGCATGTGCCGGAGATCGCCCAGCCAACGCCGAAGACCATGCTGCCTATTATGTGGTCGCGCGTCGGACGCGTCAGACTCCATGCGATTGGCTCGCGGCCGACCAGCGAACGCGCACCCAGGGCACGGAGCAGCCGTGCAACCACCGCGGCGGTCGCGACCGCCGCTCCCATCATCAGAAACACTTCGAACTGCCGCAACAGCAACATCGCGTGGATTACGTCGTAATCGGTCAGTCGTGACCACCCGAGAACAAAGCCGAAGCCGATTCCGAAGAGCAGGCCGGCGGCCTTCATGATTTTCCTCCGATCACCAGTGCAAGCAGATTGGCGGCGACGACCGCCATGCCCATGAACACCATGGTGCTTACTATGCTGGCGGGCGACCCCAATGCCATTCCGCACATGCCATGGCCGGATGTGCAACCGCCACCCATCCGGGCACCGAACCCGATCAGCGTCCCGGCGGCAATCAGAACGATGCCACCGGTTCCGAGCGTCGCGCCGAACGAAGTCGTAAACGCGCCGTAGGCCAGGGTCGGCTGGTAGCCGCCGGCCGCGAGCGCGGAGAGCGCACCGCCGATGACCATCCCGACGAGAAACAGCACCCGCCAACTCGGTCCCGCATCGCGCTTTTGCATCCATTGCACTGTGTCGACATAGCCGCCGAGCGCGCCCAGCGGCTTGTTGATCGCCCATAACAGACCCGCGACCAGCAGCCCGAGCAGTGGCCCGGCAACGTACCAGGGACATTGATTCGCAAAGATCTCCATGTTGCTTCCTTTCAAGTAATAACCATGGCACAGGTAGTCCCGTTACGCTGCCATCCGATGCCCCGTCGTCACCGACTCTACGCAACTCCGGGGTCACAACTCCGGGGTCAGGTCTTGCAATACAACATTCGCCCCCTCTGAATCCCATAGCCTGCTACGATTTTTCTGACATCAATCGTGCAGCCCAAAGCATTGCAGCATCCGCTTGTAAATACAATATATCTACGCTTGGCTACCCGCATAAGCAAGCCTAAATATTCGCGGATGAAAGTTTGTGCTGTTTCTTACGATTTATCCGCCTGCGTGGGGCGCAAAACCTGCGGGCATTGCGCCGGATGTTTTGATTTCTCTGCCATGTCTGGTGCAATGCGCTTAACTGCCGTTTAGCCCCCGGGCTGTTTTGATACGACCGGCTAACCGCCGGTCATGGACATAAAGCGCACCAGTTTTTGTGGGGTTTCGCGGAACTCGTGGCGTTCGGGTTTGCGGGCGACGGCTTGCAGGATGGCCTGTTCGATTTCGCTATCGCCAGCGCCGGATTTTAGTAATGGGCCGAGCGCCGCGTTGTCGTCCTGACCCAGGCACAAGTACATTGTGCCATCGACCGATACCCGCACCCGATTGCAGGTTTCGCAAAAATGCTGGGACATGGGCGTGATGAAGCCGATGGAAAATTTACCGTCTGGCGTGCCCAGGTAACGTGCCGGGCCGCCGCCTGCACAGGTGGTTTCTATCAGGCCATATTTGGCAACCAGACGCGCTTTGACGGGCTGCAAGTCCAGAAACCCGCTGGCGCGCCCGGTATCGCCCATGGGCATGGTTTCGATCAGACGCAGGATGTAGTCGCCCGCCATGGCAAACTCGACCATGGCATCGATTTCATCATCGTTCTGCCCGGCGATGGCCACCATGTTGAGTTTGATTTTCTGGAAACCGGCCTCTTTGGCGGCGTAAAGTCCCGCCATGATTTTGTCGAATACGTCGCGTCCGTTGATTTTTTCGACGCGCTCGCGTTGTAGGGAATCGAGGCTGACGTTCAAGCGGGTCACGCCCGCATCCTTGAGCGCCCGGGCGTGTTTGGATAATTGTGTGGCATTGGTCGAGAGTGACAGGTCTTCCACGCCGGGCAGGGCGGCAAGCCGTGCGGCCAGTTCCGGCAGGTTGCGTCTTAACAGGGGTTCGCCGCCAGTCAGGCGAAAGCGTTTTACGCCCAGGCGGGCGAACGCACCGACCATACGTTCCATCTCATCAAAACTCAACCAGTCCGCAGGCTCTTCAAAACCATTGAAGCCTTCTGGCATGCAGTAAGTGCAGCGCAAATCGCAGCGATCCGTCACGGAGAGTCGGACGTATTCGATCTGGCGGCCAAATGGATCAGTTAGCGGATCGGTAAGCATGGATGCATTCTAGCGTTATATATGTAAAAATATAACCCAATTAAACAGTTTTCGGATACAAATGTCCTGATGGACACACAAGATCATCCTTTGTTATGGCTCGGGCTGGCGGTTGCAGCCTTTTTGTATGCTTCGGTGGGGCATGGCGGCGCATCGGGTTATCTCGCCGTGATGGGCTTGGCCGAGCTGTCGCCCGCCACCATGAAACCCGCCGCGCTGGCGCTGAACGTGGTGGTGGCGGGCATCGGTAGCTGGAAATATCTGCGTGCTGGTGCGTTCGACTGGAAGGTGTTCTGGCCGTTTGCCGTGGTGTCGATACCGATGGCCTATGTGGGCGGCGCGATCAGCATTCCGGCCGAGGTGTACAAGCCGCTGGTGGGCGCGGCTTTGCTGTTTGCCGCCTGGCGCATGGTGCTGTCCACGCGCCAGACGGAAGTGCCGCGCCGTCCGCTCAAACTGTGGCTGGCACTGGCCGCTGGCGCGGCGATGGGCTTGCTGTCGGGGTTGACGGGCGTGGGCGGCGGAATCTTTCTTAGCCCGCTGCTGTTGTTGCTGGGCTGGGCTGGCACACGCGAAACCTCCGGCATTGCCGCGCTGTTCATCCTGCTTAATTCTTTGGCTGGGCTGGCCGGGCACGGCGATTTGTCGGCCTTGCCGGCAAATTTCCCGATCTGGATGGCGGTGGTGGCGGTGTTCGGCTGGCTGGGTGCGGAATTGGGCAGCCGCCGTTTTCGCCTTCCTGTGATTCGCAACTTGCTGGCGCTGGTATTGGTGCTGGCTGGTGCAAAGATGATCATCACCGCATTAAGCTGACCACATGAAAATTTTGGGCATCGCCGGTTACAGCGGCGCGGGCAAAACCACGCTGCTGGAGAAATTGATTCCATTATTGCGAACGGACGGGGTCAGCGTGTCGGTTATTAAACATGTGCATTGCGCGTTCGATATCGACCAGCCAGGCAAGGATAGTTATCGCCACCGTCAAGCGGGCGCGGGCGAAGTGCTGGTTGCCGGTGCGCAACGCTGGGCGTTGATGCACGAGAACGCAAGCGCCGAAGCGCCGCGTTTGCAGGACTTGCTGGACAAACTCTCGCCCTGCGATCTGGTGCTGGTGGAAGGCTGGAAACGCGATGCGATTCCCAAAATAGAAGTGCATCGCGCTGCCAATGGCAAGCCCTGGCTGTATCCTGAAGATGAAAATATCATTGCGGTTGCCAGCGACATCGAGCCGCCGGACAACAAACCTTGGCTGGGGCTGGATGACGTGGTTAAGATTCGTGCTTTCATCAAACAACATTTGGGTGTCTAACCAGAACCATGCTCAGTGCCGCCGAACTATTACAAGAACTGCTGAATCGTGCGCGTCCGATTGCGCAAACGGAAACCGTCAATTTGTCCGATGGCTTTAACCGTATTCTCGCGTCCGGATTAACTTCTTATATCAGCGTACCGCCGCTCGACAATACCGCCATGGATGGCTACGCGGTGCGCAGCGCCGACTGCAAATTGCCGGATGCCAAGCTTCGGGTTACGCAACGTATTGCGGCCGGGCAAATGGGGCAAATGTTGAATGCAGGCGAAGCCGCCCGCATTTTTACCGGCGCGCCAATCCCGCCGGGTGCGGATGCGGTTGTCATGCAGGAAGACACCTCGCTGGAGGGCGAGTGCGTGACGGTTTATAAAGTCCCCAACCCCGGCGAGCATATCCGCCTGGCGGGTGAAGACATCCGCCCCGGCACCGACGTGCTGATGCCGGGCACGCGCCTGAAGGGCCCCGAACTGGGGTTGGCGGCATCCATCGGCGCGGTTGAGGCCAAGGTTTTTTGCAAACTGAAAGTCGCGGTGTTTTCCACCGGCGACGAGCTGGCCGAACCCGGCCAAGCGCTCAAGCTTGGTCAAATCTACAACTCCAACCGCGCCACATTAAATGGCCTGCTGGTGGGGCTGGGCGTGGAAGTCATTGACTTGGGCGTAGTCG
>JAYUCZ010000296.1:0-6448 GCA_043740065.1 Thiobacillaceae bacterium
TGCTCCTTTTACTTGGTCGTTTAAGTGGCTCGGATGCTAACGCAGCTCACCACTTAAATTCACTTACAAAAGTTGCACTTCAAAGTTGAATCCGCCGCCGCAAAGCTGCATAGCAAGCGTAATCCGGATGCAGCCCGTAGGTTGGGCTGAATGTAATGAAGCCCAACAACAAGAACGCTGGACAGGTGTTGGGCTTGGCAGCCCAACTACAGCCCGTAGGGCGCAATCGTTATTGCGCCCGCAAGGGGCAGGCCGTGGATGTCCCCGTAAAGGGGAGGCCGTGGTTGTAAAGTCGGCAAGCCGACAACAACCACGCTCTAAAGCCGACAAGTCGGCAACAACCACGCACCGCCGCATGTTTCGGTGCAATGCGCGTAGCTTTTGCACCCTTGCTCCAACGAGAAAATCTTCGAAGCCATACAAATGGCGTGGATAGACGAGGCTGAGTAATCTGCATTCTTTGCCACCATGCTAAACTCGTTGCAAAAGAGGGACGAGGATGGCAGAGGACAATTACGCCCGTACCGAGCCGGCCAGTGAACGGCGCTTAGCCCAAGCGAGGGCTGGGGGCGATGTTCCCCGCTCGTCCGATCTGGTTTCCCTGCTGGTGCTGGCGGTGCTGGTGGCCGGATTGGCCTGGTGGGGAGCAAGCCTCTTTAGCCAACTTCAACATCTGATCGCTGCGCATTTTCGCAGTCTGTCGCAGTTTTCTGCGATGCAATTTAATCCTGAATCGGCTTTCTCTTTATTGCACTCAATCAGCCTGTTGATACTGCCTTTTCTGTTGGCGTTGTTTCTGGTCGGGCTGCTTGCATCCATGCTGTTGTCGGGCTGGGTGTTTGCGCCGCAAGCGATGCAGTTTCGCGCTGAGCGGTTAAATCCATTGCCCCGTATGTTGCGGATGTTCTCTGCGCATGGTTTGTTTGATGGATTCAAGGCGCTGCTGATCTGGCTTGTGGCCGGGGGCGTGCTGGTCTGGTTTTTTCAATCGCATCTGGATGCGCTGGCAGGCTTGCCGGTGATGCCGCTTGGCGAGGCGCTGGCATTGACGGGCGAAATGTTGTTGAAGAGCCTGTCGGTTTTGCTGGTTGCCGCTTTTCTGGCGGCGCTGCTGGATGCGCCCTGGCAGTGGTGGCGTTATCTGAAGAACCTGGCGATGACGCGTGCCGAAGTGCTGGCCGAAGCGCGAGAAGCGGAAGGCAGTCCTGAACTCAAGGCTAAATTACTTAGGGCTCAATCACTCAAGGCGCAACTTCGCGCGCGTCAGGCCAAGACCCGGCAAGGGAGAACTTGATGAGCGCCCCGCATCCCTGGGTAAAGCTGGCCGGGCCGGTGCTGGTGCTGCTGATTCTGGCCATGATGGTGTTGCCGTTGCCCACCTTCATGCTGGACGTGCTGTTTACCTTCAACATCGCACTGGCGATGATAGTGTTGCTGGTGACGCTAAATGCCAGTCGTCCGCTGGATTTTTCGATTTTCCCCACCGTGCTGCTGCTGACGACATTACTGCGCTTGTCGTTGAACGTGGCTTCCACGCGCATCATCCTCATCAACGGCCATACCGGCAGCGACTCGGCGGGCAAGGTGATCGAATCTTTCGGTAATTTTCTGGTGGAAGGCAATTACGTTGTCGGCTTGGTGGTGTTCCTGATTCTGGTGATTATCAATTTTGTGGTGATTACGCGCGGTGCCGGACGCATTGCCGAAGTGGCGGCCAGATTTACGCTGGATGCCATGCCAGGCAAGCAACTGGCGATCGATGCAGATTTGAACGCGGGCTTTATCAGCGAGCAGGAAGCGCGCAAGCAACGTCACGACATCACGCGTGAGGCAGACTTTTACGGTGCGATGGATGGCGCTTCAAAGTTTGTGCGTGGCGATGCGATTGCCGCGATTATTATTTTGCTGGTGACTTTAATCGGCGGCATTGCCATCGGTATTTTTCAGCATGATTTGGGTGTTGGCGAAGCGCTCGGTCGTTATGCTTTACTGACGGTGGGCGATGGCTTGGTGGCGCAAATTCCCGCACTGGTTATTTCCACGGCGGCCGGCATCGTGGTGTCGCGCTCGACCGCTGAACAGGATTTGAACCGCGAGTTTCTGAGCCAGTTATTTGGCCGTCCGCAGATTCTGTATGTGGCGGCCTCTGTGTTGGCCGTGCTGGGCGTGATTCCCGGTATGCCGCATGTGGCGTTCTTGCTGTTGGCGACAATACTGGCTGCAACAGCCTATTTTGTGGAACGCCGCGCCGGGCAGGAATGGGCACGACCGCCGGATGCGGATGCTGAGCCACCAACCGATCTGAGCTGGGCTGATCTTCCGCCGGTGGATGTGCTGGCGCTGGAGGTTGGCTATCGGCTAATCCCCTTGCTGGACAGGAATCGGGGCGGCAAAGTGCTGAATGACATTACCGAAAGCCGCCGCCGGTTTGCGCTGGAAATGGGTCTGGTGGTGCCACCCGTGCGGGTGCGTGACAATCTGGAATTGGCCCCCAGCGCTTATCGTATTACGCTCAAGGGCGTGGAAATGGGGCATGGACAAGTGCAGCCGGATGGCTTGCTGGCGGTCGAAACTGGCGACATGATGGGGCGTTTGAAGGGTGAACCAGGCGAAGACCCGTTAAGCGGAGCGTCCGGCGTATGGATCGCGCCAGACGAGTTGGAGCGTGCGCAATTGCGCGGCTATCTAACACTAGAGCCTGGCAGAGTGATTGCGCGCCATGTGGAATCGGTTTACCGAATGCATGCGAGCGAATTGCTGGGGCGTGCCGAAGTGCAGCAATTGCTGGATGGCGTGAGTGCCACCACGCCCGGGCTGGTTGAAGAAGTCACGCCGCGCCTGCTGCCGTTGACTTCGGTGCAGGCGGTTCTGCAAAATCTGGTCAACGAGTCCGTTTCCATCCGTGATTCGCGTTCCATCCTGGAAACGCTGGCGGCACGTGCTGCACGCTCGACGGATGTGGAAGAGCTGACCGAAACCGTGCGCGCCGCGCTGGGGCGCAGCATTGTCGACAAAGCTTTTGAAGGGGCCGGACAGTTGAGCTTTATCGGTCTTTCCCCGGCGCTGGAAAACCGCCTGCAACTGGAAATGGGCGATGAAGGCGAAGCCCTGATTTCTCCCGATTTGCTGGAGCGCTTGCCGCAGATGGCCGAACGTGCCATGACGCGGCAGCAGGAAGCTGGCGGTGCCATGGTGTTGCTGGTTTCGCCGGTATTGCGCCCGATGCTGGCGAGGATTTTGCGCCGCAGCGGATTGATGGTGTTGTCTTACGCGGAAATCCCTTCCGACCGATCCATGCAAACCCTGACCCAGATGCAATTGATTGAGGCTGAATATGCAGCTGCATAAATTTGTGGCACAAGATGCCCGTTCCGGCCTGGAGATGATCAGGCGGAAACTGGGCGCAGATGCCGTTGTCGTCACCACGCGCAAGCTTGCTGTTGGCGTAGAAATCATGGCTGGAAGCTATGCCGACCTGGAGCGTGGTGCGTCTGATTTAGCCGCTGCGCATGTGCCGGGCGCAGACCATGAAAAATCGAAACACGAGACTTCTGCTTCCGGCAGTCACGCTGTCTGGCGCGAACTGAGCCGCCTGCGTGCGCTGTTGCAAAACCAGCTTGCAGGCTTGGCTTGGTCTGCGGAAAAGCGTCGCCATCCAGTGCGTGTGCATGTCATGCAGCAAATGCTGGCTGGCGGTTTTGGCGCACAGCTTGCCCGGCATGTGGCGGCAAGTTTGCCCGGCACATACACCACGGCGCAGGCTGACGCGTGGCTACGGCTGGTGATGATCCGCAATCTTCAAGTGCTGGATGCGGCAAGCTTGCCGGACATGGCGGGTGGCGTTTGGGCGCTGGTTGGCCCGACCGGCCACGGCAAAACCACCAGCATTGCCAAACTGGCCGCCCGTGCCGCGAAGAAGCATGGCGCACGCAGGATTGCGCTGGTTTCGGCAGACAATTACAGGGTCGGCGCACAGCAGCAGTTGGCGGCTTATGCGCGTTTGATGGACATGGATTTTATTGCGCTGGAGGACATCGGGCAGCTTGCCGGCGTGCTGGCCAAACTGGCGGACAAATTCTGTGTATTGATCGACAGCGCTGGTTTCGCTCCGCAGGATAAACGCTTTGCCGAACAGGTTTTCGCGTTTAAACGAAGCGGAGTGAAATGCCTGCTGACAATTTCTGCTTCGACCCAGGGAAATCTTGCCGAGCAACTGATTCAGGGTTGCCAGCCAGAAGGCGTGATTCTGACCAAACTGGATGAGGGCGGCGTGTTCGGCGCGGTGCTGGATTGCCTGATGCGCCGCAAAATCCCGCTTGGCGCACTGACTTCCGGGCAACGTGTGCCGGAAGACCTGCATCATGCCAATTCGGCCTATCTGGTGGATCGCGTTTTGCGCGTGCGCGAGCAGGGCGCGTTTGAACTGCGGGAAGATGACTGGCCGGTACAGCTTGGCATAGATGCGGAACAGCAACTTCCACCGTCCGATTCTGAAGCGAACATGCAACGCAAACGGCAATAAACTTCAATGCCGGAATCGGGAAATCAGGCCACAGGGCTGGCACGGCTTTTCTCTGGATTGCCAACATCCATTAATACTACGAGCGTGCTATCTGCGCCGCATGGCGGTGATGGCAGCGAGCTGGTGCTTGGTCTTGCGGATGCGCTATCTGCGCATCATGGCCGCGTGTGTCTGGTACAGGCACGTTATTCCAGACTGTCTGCGGCATTGGGCTGTCGCCCCATGCATGGCTGGCAATGCGAGCGCTTGCTGGACGAGCAGATTATTCACATCAGTGGCTATCATTTGCTACACGCGCCCGATTGCATGGCTGGAGACGCTGGAATTATCGCGGCGGTAGCCAAATGTGGCAGCTATGATTTTCTGTTGTTTGACGGTGGCAGGTTTACCCGCGACGCAGCGCAGATCAATCCGCAAGCCCCGCAAATGCTAGCGATTCTGATGGCTAAGCAGGATATGGAAAGCGTCTATGCCCTGTACAAGGGATTATATTTGGCGCGTTCGCCGGCTGAGGTGCTTTTGCTCGGCGAGGGCGGCGAACAGGTAGCACAGCTGTCACGACGCTGGCCTGATACCCGGCTTGGAAATTGTAAAATATCGACCAATCTGTATCGAAATGGCAACAATCAGATTGAAACTTCAAGTGATACATTAACAATCAATCCCAATTTGTCATGGATTGTGTCTAAAATCCAGTCAAAGAATGATAAAAGGATGGCAAATGGGGGCGCTGGCAAAAGTTCAGAGGAAATCAATCAACGATGAGGTCATCCAGAAACATCTATCGCTGGTCAAGCGTATCGCCTATCACATGATGGCGAGATTGCCGGCCAGCGTGGAAGTGGATGACTTGATCCAGGTTGGACTGATCGGCTTGATGGATGCAATAGAGCGTTTTGATGGCACGCAAGGCGCACAGTTTGAGTCCTACGCGACGCAACGCATTCGCGGTTCCATGCTGGATGATCTGCGCGAGGCCGATTGGCTTCCGCGTCACATCCGTCAGAAATCCAGGCAAATAGAATCAGCCATACACAAACTGACCCAGCGCTTGGGTCGCCAGCCAAACGAGCAGGAAATTTCATCGGAAATGGGATTGAGCCTTGACGACTATCAGGGCATGCTGGGCAATGTCAAAGGCAGCCAGCTTTTGTATTATGAAGACTTCACCGACGAGGAAAGCAGCGATTTCCTGGAGCGTTATCTGGTGGATGATGGCTCTGACCCGCTTTCCTTGCTTGAAGATGAAGGCTTTCGTAAAGGACTGATTGCGGCTATCGAAGATTTGCCGGAGCGCGAACGCAACCTCATGGGCATGTACTACGAACAGGACATGAACCTCAAGGAAATTGGCGCGGTAATGGGTGTGTCAGAGTCCAGGGTTTGTCAGTTGCATTCCCAGGCGGTGGGACGCTTGCGCAGCAAGATGAAACCCTGGAAGAACTGATGCAAGCGCAACGGGCTGACAATCTGACGGGCTTGTCCGCGCTTGAGGATCAATACCCCCGCATTGCACAAACGCTGTCCGAACTATGGGGTAAATCAGATTGCGAGGCTTACCTGCTGAGTCTGGTGTTTGATGAGCGTGGCGGCAGACAGGGTTTTCCCAACGAAGTTGCCGAAGAATTAATGCTGCTCTTCAGTTTGATGGAGCGCGCCCCAGGTAAATATGACATATGGCCTGAAATGGGTAAACGCGCCTGAGCTATTGATCCGGCACGAATTAACCATGAATGTCGGGCTTCAGCCCGACAAGTCGGCCTAAAGGCCGACCTACAGTTACGGATAAAGCTGGCCGGATCAATAAGTACTTTATTACCTTATCGCTACGGCGGATTCAACTTTGAAGTGCAACTTTTGTAAGTGAATTTAAGTGGTGAGCTGCGTTAGCATCCGAGCCACTTAAACGACCAAGTAAAAGGAGCA
>JAYUCZ010000297.1:0-2687 GCA_043740065.1 Thiobacillaceae bacterium
GGACAGACGTTCGCGGTAATCCGGGAAATGCTTTTCCAACAGCGGCAGAATGTCCTGGCGCAGGGCGTTGCGCGACAGCGTGGTATCTGCATTGCTGTCGTCCTCTACCCAGGTCAGCTGATGTTGCTGCGCGTAATCCATGAGCGCGGTCTTGGGCGCATTCAACAGCGGGCGTAGTAACGGCATGTTTTCATGCAGACGCATTTCCGGCATGGCCGCCAGCGCACGCGGCTCACCGCCGCGCAAAAGCTGAAACAACACGGTCTCGGCCTGGTCGTCCAGATGCTGCGCCAGCACCACGGCATCTGCGCCGGGACTGGTCAACGCCGCATAACGTGCGGCGCGAGCCGAGGCCTCCAGACCGGCGGAAGATTTGCGCGCAACCTTGACCCGCACCACTTCGCACGGCACATCCAGACCTGCGCATAAATTCAAACAATGCGCTGCCCAGTCATCAGCCTTGGGATTCAGGCCGTGATGGACATGCAGGGCGGAAAGCGTGAAGGGAAAAACCGAGGCCAGTTCGGCCAGCAAATGCAGCAACACCACCGAATCAACGCCACCGGATAGTGCAAGGCGCAGTTGCGCAGCGGGGCGCAGATGGCGAATCAGACAGGCATGAACCTGCCCGGAAAGATTAAGCCGGTTTGTCTTCTTTGTAGCGGCCATAGGCCATGAGCCGCTCGTAACGCTTGTTCAGCAGGACATCGAGCGGCTGGTTGCGGAGTTCGGCAAGGTTCTCGACCAACACGCGGCGCAGGTTGCCAAACATGCCATCCCAGTCGCGGTGTGCGCCGCCCAACGGCTCCGGCACGATCTTGTCCACCAGTTCCAGCGACAGCAAACGCTCGGCAGTAATGCCCAGGGTTTCCGCCGCCACCGAAGCCTTGTCGGCACTCTTCCACAAAATCGACGCGCAGCCTTCTGGCGAAATCACCGAATAGGTCGAGTATTGAAGAATCAACGTGCGGTCGCCCACGCCGATAGCCAGCGCGCCGCCCGAGCCGCCTTCGCCGATGATAGTGCAGATGATGGGCGTTTTAAGTTCGGCCATCACGTACAGATTGCGGGCTATGGCTTCGCTCTGGCCGCGTTCTTCCGCGCCAATGCCGGGGTAAGCGCCGGGCGTGTCGATAAAGGTAAGGATGGGAATCTGGAATTTTTCCGCCAGCCGCATCAGGCGCAAAGCCTTGCGATAGCCTTCGGGGCGTGGCATTCCGAAATTGCGGTACTGGCGCTCCTTGATGTCGCGGCCTTTTTGATGGCCGATGACCATCACCGGCTCGCCGTTGAAACGCGCAATGCCACCCACGAGAGCCGGGTCGTCGGCAAAACTGCGGTCGCCATGCAGTTCCTGAAAATCGGTGAACAGCCCCTTCAGGTAATCCAGACTGTAGGGGCGTTGCGGATGTCGCGCAACT
Source organism: Thiobacillaceae bacterium (assembly GCA_043740065.1). Lineage (GTDB taxonomy): Bacteria > Pseudomonadota > Gammaproteobacteria > Burkholderiales > Thiobacillaceae > UBA6918. Next base: position 1,422 of record JAYUCZ010000297.1, read on the forward strand.
TGGGAAATCTGCCAGGAAGTCAATTTCTTGTAGGTATCTTCCGTCAGCTTCTGGCTTTTTTTCGACAGCCGTTTGATCTCTTCGGAGATGTCCAGCGCAGAGTCGTCCTGCACAAAGCGCAACTCTTCGATTTTGCCTTCCAGCTCGGCAACCGACTGTTCGAAATCGAGGAAAGTAGTTTTCATTGATCGTTGGCGGTTTGGTTATGGGCAAAATGACGGGCGTATTTTAGCAGGCGCTTGATCGAGCTTAGCGACTTAGTGGTGGTGATGGCCGTGCGCACCGTGCGCATGTCCGTGCGACAGCTCGTTCTCATCGGCTACACGCACTTCAAGCACTTCGCCATGAAAGCGCAATGGCTCACCGGCCAGCGGGTGATTGCCATCCACCACGACTTTGTCTTCGGTAATATCGGTAATGGTAAACACATTGGCCTCGCCGGAAGACTCGCCCTGGCCTTCAAACTGCAGGCCAACTTCGATGTCTGCGGGGAACAGGCGACGCTCTTCTACGCGCAGCAGATTTTCGTCGTACTCACCAAAGCCTTCTTCCGGCTCCATGATGACATCTATCGTATCGCCAGCTTGTTTGCCTTCCAGCGCTTCTTCCACCGCATCGAACACATTGCCGTAACCGCCATGTAAATAGCTGTGCGGCTCTGCGCTTTGCTCCAGCAACTCGCCGTCCATGCTGGACAGCGTGTAGGTGATGGTGACTACGGTATTTTTGGCGATTGATACTTTGGCAGATGCCGTCATTGCATTTCCTTTACCAGTTCAAGAATCTCCTGTGCATGGCCTTTGCTTTGCACGGCGTACCTGGCGTGACGAATCACACCGCTTTTATCAATCACAAACGTCGAACGCACGATGCCCATGCGCTTGACCCCGTCCTTGTCTTTTTCCTGCCATACGCCATAAGCCTGGCAGGCATCGAGTTCTTTGTCCGCCAGCAACAGCACGCTAATGCCGTGCTTGTCGCGGAACGTGCCGTGGGAAATGCAGTCGTCCTTGGAGATGCCCAGCACCACCGTATCCAGACTGGCAAAATCATTTTCCAGCTCGGAAAACTCGATGGCCTGCGTGGTGCATCCCGGCGTATCGTCGCGCACGTAGAAATACGCCACGACGTTTTTCTTGCCCTTGAAACTTTTGAGCTCAACGAGTTGCATATCCGCATCCGGCAGTGAAAAGCCCGGTGCCTTGTCGCCTTCTTTCAACATATGTTCTCCGCTTAAATCCTGTTTTGACGGATTTTAGACTGAAA
>JAYUCZ010000298.1:0-6394 GCA_043740065.1 Thiobacillaceae bacterium
CAGCAGCAGCGCCAGCGCATACAACGGTGGCCCTAACTTGGACAACAAATGCGGCGGAACATTGGCCACCAGTACCAGCACCATCAATCCCGCCAGAATATTGCCCAGATGGCCGGTCAGACGCACGGCGCTCTCGCCGGAAGCGCTGAACACGGTGGCGGTGCTGAGCAACAATAACGCGATCAGAAACGCCAGCAACATGCCGTCCACATGCCGTGAAAATCCGGCTATAAAGACTTTAATTGCTTGCGGGTTCATGTCGCTCCTGCACCACTTCCGGCTTTTTGCCCAGCAAATAATAATCGAACACGGTGCGCGCAATCGGTGCCGCTGTCGATCCGCCATGCCCGCCATTTTCCACCAGCACTGCCAGGGCGATAGTGGGGGCCTCGGCCGGGGCGAAGGCCACAAACAACGCATGGTCGCGGTGGCGTTCTGCCACCCGGCTTTCGTCGTATGTCTGGCCTTGCTTGATACCGATCACCTGTGCGGTGCCGGTCTTGCCGGCGATGGTGTAAGTTGCACCCTTGCCCGCCCCAACCGCCGTACCGCCGGGTTTAAGCACATCCACCATGGCCGCATGTATGTACGCCAGGTTGTCCTGGCTGATCGGGGTCTTCCACAATACCGTGGAAGGAATGACGGTTTCCTTGCGGGTGACGCTGTTGCGAATCGCCCGCACCAGATGCGGACGGTAAAACGTGCCGCCATTCGCCAGCGTGGCGGTTGCGGCTGCCAACTGTAGCGGCGTGGTGAGATGATAACCTTGACCAATGCCGGCAATCACCGTCTCGCCCAGGTACCAGGGTTTGTTGAAACGCCGCCGCTTCCACTCCTTTGAAGGCAGCAGCCCGGATGATTCGCCCGCGATATCCAACCCGCTTTTTTGACCAAAACCAAACTTCTCCAAAAAGCCGTGCATACGTTCAACACCCATATCCACAGCCAGGCGGTAGTAATACGTATCGCAGGATTGCACGACAGATTTGTGCAAATCCACCGTGCCATGACCTTCTTTTTTCCAATCGCGGTAACGATGGCTACTGCCGGGAATGCTATAAAAACCCGGGTCGGCGATCGTGTCGCCAGGCTTGCGCAATCCCAGTTCCAGCGCTGCCAGCGCCATAAACGGCTTGATGGTGGAGCCGGGCGGATATATACCCTTCAGGGAGCGGTTGACCATGGGCTTGTCCAATGATTCGTTCAGCTCTTTCCAGGTTACCGAATCAATCCCATCGACAAACAAATTGGGGTTGAATCCAGGCTTGCTAACCATGGCCAGCACACCGCCAGTTTGTGGATCAATGGCCACCAGACCGCCGCGAAAATTGCCGAATGCCTGCTCGGCCACGCGTTGCAGCTCAAGGTCAAGATTCAGGATCAGGTCGTTGCCCGCGACCTGGGGCGTGTGCGACAGCACCTGCACGGCACGACCACCCGAATCGGTCTCCATGCTATCAAACCCGGTTTTGCCGTGTAATTGGTCTTCGTAAAACTGCTCCAGCCCCACTTTGCCTATGTGCGTGCCGCCCTTGTAATTGGCAATCTTGTTTTCTTCCCTTAACCGAGCCAGGTCGGCATCGTTGATGCGCCCAATGTAACCAACTGCATGCGATAAACCCTCGCCTGCCGGGTAATTGCGGAACAACCTGGCTTTCACGTCCGCGCCCGCAAGACGGTAATGATTGGCTGCCAGAATCGCGACTTCTTCGTCGCTGAGTTTGCTTTTGAGTGGCACCGTTTCAAATTCATGCGACTCGGCCAGCAGGCGTTTGAACTGGCGCAGATTCTTCGGCGTAATCTCGATCAGTGCGCCAATCTGTTGCAACAGCGCATCCAGATTGCCCGCCTGTGAAACGGTAATCTCCAGGGTATAAGCAGAAAAATTGTCGGCCAGTATCTTGCCGTTGCGGTCATAAATCACGCCGCGATGAGGTGCAGAAGGCACCAGCGATATCCGGTTGCTCTCGGCCATGGTGTGATAGTGCTCATGCTTCACGGCTTGCAGATAGACCAGTCGCAAAGCCAAAACCAATGCCAGCAAAAGCACAAACCACGCCCCGGTTTTGAGCCGCGCAGAATAGTGCGTCAGCTCCATATGCAGGTTCTTCAGCTCCGAGAGGGCTTGCATTGGCTCAGTGCCTGCCCGGCCATGCATCGGGCATTTTCCCCGCAGTGGCGACGGCCCACCAAAGCAGCGTGCTGCTGGCCGCAGCAACAAATACCCAGCCATCCTGCGGGCTGCGCCCGGACAACCAGCCCGCCGCCAAAGCCACCACTTCAACCAGCAACAACAAGGGCAGCATCTGCATGGCCTGGCGCGACAAGCTAAACATCACCAGCCGCCTGGAAAAGAACTGCACCAGAAACACGCCGATACAATATGCCAGCGCATGTTGCCCCAGCACCACGCCATCCTGCACATCACTTAGCAAGCCCAGCAGAAAAGCCAACCCCAAGCCTACGCTCTGCGGCTGCCGCTGCGCCCAGAACAATAAAATTACCAGCACAAAATCCGGCCTGACCAGTAATGCCCAGCCATGCCATGGAAGCAGTTTCAAGGCAAAGGCAAACGCCATGGTCAAAGCGATCATGCGCCAGTCGTGGCGGGCATCATGCACTGAGTTGGTCACGTAGGCGTTCACTGTGGAGTAGCTCCGGTTGGTTTCAGCACCATCAATACCCGGCTTTTTTCCACCCCTGCCACCGGCAGGCAGCTGATGCGTGCGTAGGGGTTGTCGGCGGGCCGCACCACCTTGGTGACTTTGGCAACCGCGAGCCCTGCCGGGTAAACCCGGTCGATGCCTGAAGTCACCAACACATCGCCAGGCTGGATGTCCTTGTGCGCAGGCAGATAGCGCACCTCCATCCCTGCGCCGCCGCCATACACCAGCACCCGCTGGCTGGTGCGCTGGATCTGCGCCGGAACCGCCTGATCGCGGTCAGTAATCAGCGTCACTTCACTGCTAAGCGGAAACACCTTGGTCACTTGCCCCACCAAGCCCAGCCCATCCACCACCGGAGAACCCGGCTGAATTCCTGCATTTGCGCCGCGATCCAGCATGACCCGCCGCGAGAACGGATCACGTGGCATGCTCAATATTTCGGCAGAGGTCGCCTGATAAGCGGCAGCTTGACGCAGCCCAAGCTGCCGCCTGAGTTCGTCGTTTTCTGCCTGCAATGTACCGATTCTGGAAAGCTGCGTGCCATAACGAAGTTGCGTGCGCAGCAAAGCGGTATTTTCGCGTTGCAATTCGCGGTGTTGCACAAGAAAATTGTTGATCTCGGCACCCAGCTCAAAAGGCGCACGCGCTGCGATTTGCAGCGGATAAAACAGGGTTGAGACACCTGAGCGCAACCAGTTCAGGGTATTGAAGCGCGCGTCCATCACGATCAGGGCAATCGAGAGCGCAGACCAACTCGCCAACAATACAGCCGGCCCCAGCCGCCGGGTAAACATAGGCTGACCAGGCGTAGGCATTCAGCTTGAAACTCGCGTTAGCGAGCCTAAATCCCCCTCTCCCTCCGGGGGAGGGCGGGGTGGGGCATACGATCTTTCACGGGCTTTAGCCCGTAGAAAGTCGGAGCCCCCTTGTGGGGGAACGGACACGACGCAACAAGGTTTCATATTCTGGGGTGGCGCTCGCCATGTCCGTCAGGCTATCCCTTGAAACTCAATGGGAAACTCAATGGCTCACTCGTGGACAAAAACAGAAACATGCTTCTCGAATTCTTCGAGCGCACGACCCGTGCCTCGCACGACACAGGTCAACGGATCATCCGCCACAATCACCGGCAAGCCGGTTTCTTCCATCAGCAAACGATCCAGATCGCGCAACAACGCACCGCCGCCGGTCAGTACCATGCCTTTTTCGGCAATATCTGCGCCCAGTTCGGGCGGGGTCTGCTCCAGCGCTGATTTGACTGCGGAGACAATCTGATTGAGCGGGTCAGTCAGTGCTTCGAGAATTTCGTTGCTGGAGACGGTAAAGCTGCGCGGGATGCCTTCGGCCAGGCTGCGACCCTTGACTTCCATTTCGCGCACCTCGACACCGGGGAACGCCGAACCCATTTCTTTCTTGATCCTTTCGGCGGTGGCTTCGCCGATCAACATGCCGTAGTTGCGGCGGATGTAGTTGGTAATGGCTTCGTCAAACTTGTCGCCGCCCACGCGCACCGACGACGCATAGACAATACCGCCCAAGGAAATCACGCCGACCTCGGTGGTGCCGCCGCCGATGTCCACCACCATCGAGCCGGTCGCTTCCGACACCGGCAAGCCCGCGCCAATCGCTGCCGCCATCGGCTCTTCGATCAGGAACACCTGTCTTGCGCCCGCCCCCAGCGCGGATTCGCGAATGGCACGGCGCTCCACCTGGGTAGAACCGTAAGGCACGCAAATAATGATGCGCGGACTCGGCTGGAGCATTTTGGAGTCGTGTACTTTTTTGATGAAGTACTTGAGCATCTGCTCGGTGACGGTGAAGTCGGCAATCACGCCATCCTTCATGGGTCTAATCGCATTCATGCCGCCCGGCGTGCGTCCCAGCATCCGTTTTGCATCCAGGCCGACGGCCTGGATGGTTTTTTTACCGCCCGCGTTGGGGTCGGTGCGGATTGCCACCACCGAGGGTTCATCCAGCACGATGCCTTTACCGCGCACAAAAATCAGGGTGTTGGCGGTGCCGAGGTCAATCGCCAGATCAGTCGAAAAGTATTGGGTCAGGAAACCAAACATGCTCATCTCACAGCGCCCAGAACAGGACGCAAGGGGTTACGGGAATTAGGCTTGATATAATAACGCATCCTGTTGTTTAAACGATACAACCCCCTATATAGATTGCTCACCATGCCGCTTTCCCAGCAAGACATCCTGCACATTGCCCGGCTTGCCCGCCTCCGCATCAACGAAGCCGAAGCCAGCGCCGCGCAAATACAATTGAATAACATTTTCGGTCTGATCGAACAAATGCAGGCGGTGAATACTGCCGGAATTGAGCCCATGTCGCATGCGCTGGATGTGGCGCAACGCCTGCGCGAAGACCGGGTTACCGAGAGCAACCAGCGCGACAAGTTCCAGAAAATTGCCCCCGCCATCGAAAACGGCCTGTATCTCGTGCCGAAAGTGATTGAGTAAAACCACATGATCGCTTCATCACTCAAAACACTTTCCGCAGCATTGGCTGGCGGGCAACTCTCTGCCGTAGAACTCGCGACGCTCTACCTTGACCGCATCGCTGCGCACAACGCCAGGCTTAATGCCTTTATCACGGTGAACCGCGACCTGACTCTGGCCGAAGCCGCACAAGCTGATGCCCGCCGTGCCGCAGGCGAAACCGGCGCGTTGCTGGGTATTCCACTCGCACAAAAGGACATTTTTTGCGCCGATGGCTGGCTCACCACTTGCGGCTCAAAAATGCTGGCGAATTTCACTGCGCCCTACGATGCGACCATCATCGCCAAATTCAAACAGGCTGGCGCGATCAATCTGGGCAAGACCAACATGGACGAATTTGCCATGGGTTCGTCCAACGAAACCAGCTTTTTTGGCAGCGTAAAAAACCCCTGGGATACCAACGCCGTGCCCGGCGGTTCTTCCGGCGGCTCGGCGGCGGCGGTGGCCGCACGGCTTGCGCCCGCCGCCACCGGCACCGATACCGGCGGCTCGATCCGCCAGCCTGCCTCGCATTGCGGCATTAGCGGCTTGAAACCCACCTATGGCGTGTGTTCGCGCTACGGCATGATCGCCTTTGCGTCTTCGCTGGATCAGGCTGGCCCGATGGCACCCTCCGCCGAAGACTGTGCGCTGTTGATGAATGTGATGGCGGGCTTTGACGAGCGCGATTCCACCAGCCTGCAACGCGACAAAGAAGATTACTGCCGCAGCCTGGAGCAGCCGCTGAAGGGTCTGCGTATAGGCTTGCCCAAGGAATTCTTTGGCGATGGCTTGAGTGCGGATGTCGGCAAGGCAGTGGCAGCGGCGATAGACGAATACAAGAAGTTGGGTGCGGCTGTCGTCGATATCAGCCTGCCCAATTCACGTTTGTCGATCCCGGTTTACTACGTACTGGCCCCGGCCGAGGCGTCGAGCAATCTGTCGCGCTTCGACGGCGTGCGCTACGGCCATCGTGCCGCCGAATATACCGATCTGGCGGACATGTATGAAAAATCCCGTACCCAGGGTTTTGGCGAAGAAGTAAAACGCCGCATCATGATAGGCACCTACGTGCTGTCACATGGCTATTACGATGCTTATTATTTGCAGGCGCAAAAAATTCGCCGCCTGATTGCGCAGGACTTTGTCGAAGCTTACAAGCAATGTGATGTCATCATGGGGCCGACGAGCCCGACCACTGCGTTTAACCTGGGTGAAAAGGGCGATGATCCGGTGCAG
>JAYUCZ010000299.1:0-2681 GCA_043740065.1 Thiobacillaceae bacterium
TGAGATGCCAGGAAAGCAAATCGAATGTATTTGTGTATTTGAACCGGGCGATGCGGATCTTTATCCATCAGTAAGATTAGTCTCCCCTCCAGACTGCAGATTCAAGCCTTGATGTCCTAGTAAAAATGGTCGGCATAATATTAATGAACGAGGGAGGTAAGAGCTTATGAAAGCTAGAATATTAGTTGCTGCATTGTGTTGCATGACCTTTGTGGGTTGTGGAAATAGCGAAAAAGATAAGGCGCAAGCTGAAGCGCAACGAGTTCAAGAAGAAGCGCAACGAGCTTACGATACTCGTGCTGCGAAAAGCAGGGCTGTTTGGGATGCTAATCCTGGAGGAGAGTTGGCGGCTTTGGAATGCGGTCAGTTAGCGGATGCATCAGAAAAAAACCAAGCACAATATACCCGCATCGAGGTGTATCAAACCTGCATGCGAAACAAAGGATTTGGTAATTTATTTAAATAGCACAATTGGCGACTGAACTGAGCTGACAAATGGGTTCCGCCGACTCGTAATAAATAACCTCACGGTCAATATCGTGATAAGGACACTTCTACGAGTAAATGGTACGAGTAAATGGCAGTAAATGGGGTCAGACACGATTATTGCTCGTCGGTAGTGGATGTCATGCGCGTGGTGTGTTGGGCTTCATTTCATTCAGCCCAACCTACGCGTGCTGCCGTGGGAGCAGACGTAAGCCTGTAGATACCACACCGGTCATGCCGGATAAGCCCTGACGCAAAGGGATCAGCCCAGCTTCACTCCTAGCCAGGCGCCGATGAACCAGGTGGCCAGCCCGGCCGCGCCACCAATGCCCAGCATGCGCAGGCCGCTCAATACGGCGTGGCGGCCGGTGAACAGGCTCATGCTGGCGCCAACGGCGAAAAGTCCCGATGCGGTGAGCGCGATGGAGGCGGCTAATGCATGGCTGTGTCCAAACAGAAAAGGCAACAGTGGCAGGGCTGCACCGGACGTGAAGGCGGCAAACGACGAAATGGCAGCCACCCAGGGTGAGCCCAGCTCGTCGGGGTTAAGCCCGAGTTCTTCGCGCGTGAGCGCATCCAGCGCACGCTCCGGATCCTCCATCAGTTTCTCGGCCACCCGCTTGGCTTCGTCCATGGGCATGCCCTTGGCGGCATAAATCAGCGCCAGTTCGGCGGCTTCTTCTTGCGGATATTTTTCCAGTTCGTCGCGTTCCAGTCCGATTTGGTATTCGAACATTTCGCGCTGCGCACGTACCGAGACGTACTCGCCCGAAGCCATCGAAAATGCACCTGCCAACAGCCCTGCTACGCCAGTCAAAACAATAATCGTGGGTTCTTGTGACGCACCCGCTATGCCGTAAATGAGGGCTGCATTCGATACCAGACCGTCGTTGACGCCGAATACGCCGGCGCGCAGGGCATTCCCTGAAACGCCTTGCTGATGACGTTTTCCAACGTCGTCGATATGGGTGGGTGTCGCGTGTGGCGGGGTTTGCGTATAGAGCGCCATCCCCCGCACCTTCATCGCAGCCAGTACCCCTCGCATGGTGCGCGGGGTAAATATCCGGGTGAGCCGCGCCACAATGCGGGTGCGTAAATCGGGCCGGTAAGTTTGGGGGAGTGGGCCGCCGTGTTGAACAATCGTGTTCAGCCAGATTTCTGCCTGCTCATCGGCTGACCGTGCCAGTTCGTTGAACAGCGATTCACGTGTTGAGCCGTGTTCGCATTGGGCGACCACCCGATACAGCCAGGCAGAGCGCTTTTCTTCCCGCCAGGATTCGTGCGGATTGCTCATGCGGCTTGCCGCCGGTATTGAATCGCCTCGGCGAGATGCGTGGTGGAGATGGCGTCGCTGCCGGCGAGGTCGGCCACGCTGCGCGCCAGCTTGAGTACACGGTGATAGGCGCGCGCCGACAGATTCAGTCGGACAATCGCCTGTTTCAGCAGGGCTTCGCTGGCCGCATCCAGCAAGCAGTGCCGGTCGATTTCCTGCGTCCCGAGGGCCGCGTTGGGTTTACCCTGGCGCGCCATCTGGCGGTCGCGTGCTAACTGCACGCGGGCGCGGATGGCGGTACTGGCCTCGCCCGCGCCGGCCCGCATCAGTTCATCCTGCGTCAGTGCCGGCACGCTGATCTGGATGTCGATTCGGTCGAGCAGCGGACCGGAAATGCGTCCGCGGTAGCGCGCGATCTGGTCGGGGGTGTCGCGGCAGGCCTGAGTGGGGTGGCCGAGGTAGCCGCAGGGGCAGGGGTTCATCGCGGCGACGAGCTGAAACCGGGCCGGGAAATCCGCCTGCCGGGCCGCGCGCGAAGTCGTGATGCGGCCGGTTTCCAGCGGCTCGCGCAGCACTTCCAGCACCTGCCGTGAAAACTCCGGCAGCTCGTCGAGAAACAGCACGCCGTGGTGCGCCAGCGAAATCTCGCCCGGGCGCGGGTTGCCGCCGCCGCCGACCAGCGCCACTGCCGAAGCGGTGTGGTGTGGCGAACGGAAGGGGCGGCGCTTCCAGTGTTCAAAACGAAAGCCGCCGTTGAGCGATTGCACCGCGGCGGCTTCCAGCGCTTCGTCCTCGTCCATCGCCGGCAGGATGCCGGGAAAGCGCGCGGCGAGCATCGACTTGCCGGTGCCGGGCGGCCCTGCCATCAACACAGAATGATTGCCGGCAGCCGCGACTTCGAGCGCACGCTTGGTGGCGGCCT
>JAYUCZ010000300.1:0-6386 GCA_043740065.1 Thiobacillaceae bacterium
CAAATCCATTGCTGCCGATGCCATCAATTCAAAAAACCTGCTGGATGCGCTGGAAGCCTTGCTCAAATGGGTAGGCCGCATGGCCGATGGGCGCGGCGAAGGCGAACTGGCATTGTTTCCGGCCTACCGGAAACTGCGCTCGCTGGCTGGTATCGAGCAGGTATTTGAAGGTGAACTTTTCTTTCCCAGCCTGAAAGCCGAGCGTCAGTCCAGCACCCAGGATATCAACGAAAGCGAGCTCCCGCAGCGCACCGAGGCAGAACTAACGCTCCGCGTCAAGGCAGCGCGTTCCGAGTTTCAGCGCGGCTTGCTGGCATTCCTGCGCGGCATCAAAAGCGAGGCCGGGTTGGCCGCCATGCATCGTGCGCTTGTCGAAGTTGAAGACAGCGTATCGGCACCAGCGGCACGCGCCTTCTGGTGGGCCTGCGTCGGCTTCATTGATGTCCTGCAAAACAAGGGCATCGAGCCGGATTTCAACGTCAAGCAATTGCTGGCACGTATCGACCTGCAAATGCGCAGGCTGATGGAAGGCTCGCCCCAAGTCGCCGAGCGCCTGATGCGGGATGCGTTGTTCTTCGTTGCCACAAGCAAATCTTTAGGCACAGAATCCAAAGCTGTCCGCGCTGCCTTTGCGCTCGAAAAATACCTGCCCAAACAGCAATATCTGGATGCCGAGCAACTGTCCCGCATCAGGCCGGTACTGAAATCAATCCAACAAACGCTAACCGAGTCACGCAATCACTGGAATGCTTACTCGGAGGGTAAGCAGGGTGGCATGGCGGAAAATACCATGACGGAATTCGAAACCGCCATTGGCCGCTTGTTCACACAGGCGGGTGCACTCAACATTGCTTCGCTGGGCGGATTGATCACCGAATTGCACGACACGGCATTCACCATCCGCAGGCTGGATGAAGCCCCGCGCGAAGCGGCGCAACTGGAAATTGCCACCACCCTGCTGTTCTTGCAAAATGCCGTCGATAACGAAGACCTGCTTGACCCGTCTTTCCCGTCACGCGCACTAAGCCAGATCCGGCGGCTGGGTGCCGCCCGCGCCGGCAAAGCAGAAACCAGCGCAACCGATCTGCTGGGCGAAAACGCACAAAAAACTGCCGAGTACGCACTGTTCGCCCAACTGGGTCGAGAAATTGGCAGCAGCCTGCAACAAATCGAAGAACACCTCGACACCTTCTTCCGTGATCCGGATGCACGCGATGGCTTGTCTTCCTTAAGCTCGCTTTCCGCTCAGGCACAAGGCGCGCTGGCGATTCTGGATCAATCCGACGCGGCGCAACTGCTGCAAAGCGCAGTCGATAGCATGCGCGCATACACCCTGGCGGGCGTGCCTTCGGACGACGAAAAAATCCGCGTTGCCGATGCTTTATCCAGCCTGGGTCTGTTTGTTGCCGCACATTGTGGCAGCCAGGAAAATGCCGTTCGTATTTTGCGCCCGGCGCAAATGGCATTCGGCTTGATTGAGCATGATGTGTTCGACAGCGAAGCCCAGACGGTGGAAGACGGCTTGCCCGCACGCAAATCGGCAGTCGCCGCTGCCTACTTGGACTGGCAAGGAAATGGGACGGAGGAGCGCCTAAAAAAGTGCCTCGCGGCTCTGACGGAACTGGGTTATGACGCCGATCTGATCGCCGACACCCAGCTTAAATCCGCCACAGCCGCTACGCTCCAGACCTTGCGCGAACAAGCGCAGCCAGACGCGGATCTTGCGGCGCAAATCAGCGCCTTGACGGGCATCAACATCCCCGCGCCAACCGCGACCGAAACCCACGCAGCCGATTCGCCAGCCGCAGAAGTGGCTGTCTCCGCACCAGAGCAAGCCGCACCAAAACAAACCTCGGCAGAGCAACTTGGCGGCGAAATTCAGTCCGGTTCACTGGAGTGGTCTGTCCAACCCACATCGGCAGCCGTGCCGCATATGGAAGCCGAACCGCCTGAAACCAGCAGCATCGAATTTATCGCGGTCGAACCTGTTGTATCGGAAATAGCTACTAACGAGATTGAAATCACGCCGGTTGAACATACCGGAGTCGAAAATGCCGAGACCGAAGCGCATGCCGTCGACGCAGAATTGCTGGACATCTTCCTGGAAGAGGCTGAAGAAGTTTTAGGCAAGCTGTCCGTAGCAACCGATGCCTGCGAATCGAATTCAGATGACCATGACAACCAGGTCATCATCCGCCGCGCCTTCCACACGCTTAAAGGCAGCGGCCGCATGGTTGGGCTAAATGAGTTTGGCGAGGCCGCCTGGGGCATGGAACAGCTAATGAATGGCTGGCTGGCCGCCGAAAAACCTGCGGCTGCCGAGTTGCTGGCCGTGGTGTGCAAAGCCCATGCCCTGTTTTCAGAATGGGTCTTTGCCCTGCATGAGCAAGACACCGCCTGGGTGGATTACCGTCCGTTGCTGGCCGAGGCGGTTGGAGTTGGTCATACCGCCCAGGAAGAAATCCCCAGCATCCAGCCACCACAACCTGTTGCTGCACCAGAAGAAGTTTGCATCGGCGATGTGTGCTTGTCCCCTGGCATGTTTGGTGTATTCAAAACCGAATCCGCGCAATGGGCACGCATACTGGAAGAAGAAGCGGAACGGCTCGCCATTGCCGTGCCTGCCCGGGTAAGCGATGTCGCACGTCGTGGTGTCCACACCCTGGCCGGTATTGCAGGCATCACTGGCTTTACGCCGTTGTCCGCACTCTCCTCCGCCACGGAGGCCTATTTCCAGAGACTACTGGGCAGCGGGCAGGTTCCCGATGCCGCCACGACAACCGTGCAAGCGGCGCTGGCCACTATCTGCGCCATGATCGGCAATATTCATGAGGGCAATGCCCCCCACTCCGCCGGGGAATTGATCGAATCCTTGTCTGGTCTACCAATCGAAGAAGTGTTGGCCGAAGAGATTGTGGATCAAACTGCCGAGCCGAGTTTTGAAGCTGGCGAGATAGCGCCCTTCATCACAACACCCTTTATCGCAGCGCCCTTCCTTATTGAAGAACCGGCGCTCACCACGATAGCCTATCCTGCCGAAGCGGCAGGGAAAATCGAACAGTCTGCCGAAGCGCCAGAAAGCACCGAACAGCCCGCCGAAGACACCGACTTGCAGGAAATGATAGCGCAGGCACGCAAGACCGCCGCACCGGTATTCGAACAACGCAACGTGCAGGATGAACTTGATGCCGTGCTGCTGCCGATCTTCCTGGAAGAGGCCGAAACGCTGGTGCCCGAAGCCGCCCACGCATTGCGCAACTGGAAAGCCCGACCCAACGCCACCGATGCGCCCTCCGCGTTGCGCCGCGTACTGCATACCATCAAGGGCTCGGCGCGCATGGCTGGTGCCATGCGGCTGGGCGAATTAACCCACATCATGGAATCGCGCGTTGTCTCTGTTCTGGAAGGCCAGACACAGGCAGAGGCCGCTGTGCTTGAAGCGCTTGAGCATGAATTTGACCGCATGGCTGATGCGGTGGATCGTCTCAAGTCCGGCAGCCCGGAAATGCAAACGGCACATGTCGCAACCGAGGTCGCCGATGCCGATGTCATTATTTCTGGTACAGATGGTGTCGCCGCCGAAACCACAGCCGCACCGGCAGCAGCGATTGCCGATACGCAGCAGACCCGCGACAGCACCACGCTGCGCGTGCGTGCCGACTGGGTGGATCGCATGGTCAACCAGGCTGGCGAAGTAGCCATTGCGCGATCCCGGATTGAAAGCGAAATGTTTGCGGTCAAACGCCAGGTCACTGAACTTTCCGAAGCCCTGCGCCGCCTGAAAGACCACTTGCGTGAAGTCGAGATTCAGGCCGAATCGCAAATGCAAGCCACCTTCCAGAGCCAGGCAGGCGTTGAACATTTTGACCCACTGGAATTCGATCGTTTCTCGCGCTTCCAGGAAGTCACCCGCTTTATGGCGGAAAGCGTGCATGACGTTTCCACCGTACATCAAAACCTGGCGATTCAACTGGGCGAAGCGGACGCGGCGCTGTTACAGCAGTCGCGCATCAACCGCGAGTTACAACAGAACTTGCTGCGGGTACGCATGGTTCCCCTGTACAGCGTTTCCGAACGTCTTTATCGGGTGGTGCGCCAAGCGGCACGTGATGCCGAAAAACGCGCCCAGCTCGACATCCAGGGCGGCGATCTGGAGATGGATCGTGGCGTGCTGGAAAAAGTCGTGGCACCTCTGGAACATCTGTTGCGCAACGCCATTGCACACGGTTTGGAAACGGCGGAAATACGTGCCGCCGCCGGCAAACCGGAATTCGGCGAAATCCAGTTGGGTGCGCGGCATGAAGGCAACGAGATGGTACTCACCATCAAGGATGACGGCTCAGGCCTGAACCTGGATCGGATTCGCGAAAAAGCCTTGGCGCAGGGATTACTCAGCACGGGTGTCGAGCCCAGCGACAGCCAGCTGGCGCAAATGATTTTTGTGGCCGGTTTTACCACCGCCGAAGAAGTCACCCAATTGGCCGGGCGCGGTGTAGGCATGGACGTGGTGAAAAACGAGATTGCCAGCCTGGGTGGCCGTATCGAAATTTCTACCGAAGCCGGAAAGGGCGTGACCTTCACGGTTTACCTCCCGCTGACCCTGGCCGTTACCCAGGCCGTTATTATCAATGCGCACAAGCATGAATACGCGCTGCCCGCCACCCTGGTAGAACAGGTGCAGGAACTCAAACCCGATGCGCTGGCTGCGGCCATGCACGCACGTGCGATTGAATGGCGCGGCAAGCGTTATCCGTTGTTCTACCTGCCGCATTTGTTGGGCCAGCCTGAGGCCGTCCACGAAACTCAGCGTTTCAACGCCATTGTATTGATGAAGAGCGGCAGCTCCCACGCCGCCTTGCTGGTGGATACGATAGCAGGCACGCGCGAAATCGTGGTCAAGAATATCGGTCCGCAGTTGTCGCGCGTCTCCGGCATTGCTGGCGCAACGGTACGCGGCGACGGCCAGGTTGTGTTGATTCTGAACCCGGTTCCGCTCGCCATTCGCGCACTCAGCTCCCCACTGTACGATGCCATGCAAGCCGCCACATTGGCCATGCCTGAGCCAGCCGTTGCGCAGGTGCCGCTGGTGCTGGTGGTGGATGACTCGCTCACCGTGCGCAAGATCACCACGCGCCTGATGACACGCGAAGGCTATCGCGTCGATACCGCCAAAGACGGCGTGGACGCACTGGAAAAAATGCAGGACATTTTGCCCGACGTGCTGCTGCTGGATGTGGAAATGCCGCGCATGGATGGCTTTGAACTGGCGCGCGTGATGCGCAATGATGCCAAGCTCAAACACATTCCCATCATCATGATCACCAGCCGCACTGCGGATAAGCATCGCAACCATGCAATCGAAATTGGGGTAAATATCTATCTGGGCAAGCCGTTCCAGGAGGCCGTGCTGCTTGGGCATATCGCCGATCTGATGGGCGAGCGGGCAATGATTTCCCTGTAATTCCGTTTCCAGATTGAAAATCTCTTTGTCGGCTCACCCGCAAGGGGTAGGCCGTGGTTGTAAAGACGCTGAAGCGTCAACAACCACGCTCTCGCCTTGCCGTGCAGCAGCACTGTCTGCGGCTCGCCTTCGCGATCTTTTCAATCTGGAAACGGAATAAGGGATGCCTCTCGTCCCAAAATAAAAACGGGCGGCTTGGCCCCCCGTTTTTATTGCCTGGCCTTTATGGCGTACTCCAGTCCACCACACCCGTATAGGCAGTGCCCAGCACAATCAGGCCAAACGCGATCCGGTACCAGGCAAACACCGTGAAGTCATGATGCGAAATAAAGCGCACCAGTGCGCGTATCGCAATCGCCGCGCTGATAAATGCCGCGACAAATCCTACCGCCAGCATCGCCAGATCATCGCGGGTAAACAAATGCCCGTATTTGTATAGCTCGTACAGCGAAGCCATTCCTAACGTAGGCACCGCCAGAAAAAACGAGAACTCCGCTGCCGCCTTGCGCGACATGCCATACAACAGTCCGCCAATAATGGTCGCGCCTGATCGCGAAGTGCCGGGAATCAGCGCTAGTGCCTGAATAAACCCCATCACCAGCGCATCTTTCCAGGTCATTTTTTCAACCTCATCGATATGCTTGCTATGCGGCATTTTTTCTGCCCACAAGATAATGATGCCGCCAATAATGAAGGCTAGCGCAACCGGCACTGGCGAAAACAGCGTGGCCTTGATCTGCTGACCGAACAGCAAGCCCAATATCGCTAGCGGCAAAAATGCCAAAAACAGATTGGCCACAAAGCGGTTGGCAACCGGGTCTTTGCCCAAACCCCGCGCCACGCCCGCAAACCGCGCCCGGTAATCCCATACCACAGCCAGGATCGCCCCCAGCTGGATGGCGATTTCAAATGCCTTGCCTTTGTC
>JAYUCZ010000301.1:0-2658 GCA_043740065.1 Thiobacillaceae bacterium
AATCTGTTCGGGCTGGCCAACGAGTCCAACTGGGCGGGCTTGATCGCCAAGGGCTTGAGCAGCCTGCGTGCGGAAGGCTGGACGATCAACATCCCACGCGATTTCCGGCATTTTGTTCTGGAAGCCGAAGCCTGGGAGGCCGACTTTAGCGACGACGGTAATGGCTGGCTGTCGCTGGATTTGGGCGTGGTGCTGGAAGGCCAGCGCTTGCCGTTAGCACCCCTGTTGTACGATTTGTTTCAGCGTGATGGGCGTTGGCTCGAAGCGGGCAAACTGAAGAACATCCACGACGCGGAAAACATCACGCTCAACACCCCTGACGGCGTGCGCTTTGTGGCACCGGCGGGGCGATTAAAACCCTTGGCGCAGACGCTGATTGACCTGTTTGATAGCCGCCCGCAAGGCGCACTTAAAGTATCCAGACTGGATGCGCCGCGTCTGACCGAACTCGCGGGAAGCGGGCACTGGAACAACACTGGCGGCGCAGCGGTGGTGCAGTTTGCCCGGCAGTTACAGCATCAGGGCGGCATTAAAGCCGTCAAGCCGCCCAAGGGATTGGGGCTGGAACTGCGCCCCTATCAGCGCGAGGGTTTGGCCTGGCTGCAATACCTGCGCGAGCAAAATCTGGCCGGGATACTGGCCGACGACATGGGCTTGGGCAAGACCGCGCAAACGCTCGCGCACTTGCTGCTGGAAAAACAGGCCAGGCGGCTGGATCGTCCGGCGCTGGTGGTGCTGCCCACTTCGCTGATTTTTAACTGGAAGCGCGAAGCCGAGCGTTTTGCGCCCGACTTGCGCGTGTTGTCGCTGCATGGCAAAGACCGCGCCGAACGCTTTGCCGACATCGGCCAGCACGACATTGTGCTGACGACTTATCCGCTGCTGTGGCGTGACCACGACACGCTGGGCGCAATCGACTGGCACATGTTGATTTTGGACGAAGCGCAAACCGTGAAAAACGCCGCTAGCCGCGCCGCCAAAATCGTGCGCGATATCCGCGCCCGCCATCGTCTGTGTTTGACCGGCACGCCGTTGGAAAATCATTTGGGCGAACTGTGGGCGCAGTTTGATTTTTTGCTACCCGGCTTTATGGGCGACAGCAAACAATTTACCCGCGCCTTTCGCACCCCGATTGAAAAACACGGCGACACTATTCGCGCCGGCATTTTGGCCAAGCGCGTCGCGCCGTTTATTTTGCGTCGCCGCAAAGAAGACGTGGCTAAGGAGTTGCCGCCCAAAACCATCATCGTGCGCAGCGTAGAAATAGTCGGCAGTCAGCGCGACTTATACGAAACCGTGCGCAGCGCCATGGATGCCAAAGTGCTGGAAGCGATCGCCCAAAAAGGCTTCGCACGCAGCCAGATCGTGATTCTGGATGCGCTGCTCAAACTGCGCCAGGTATGTTGCGACCCGCGCCTGCTCAAAATTGATGCCGCGCAAAAAGTCAAAGAACGCGCCAAACTTGATCTGCTCATGGACATGCTGCCAGAGCTGCTAGACGAAGGCCGCAAAGTTTTGCTGTTTTCGCAATTTACTTCCATGCTCGCGCTGATCGAACTGGAGCTGGTGGCACGCAAAATCGACTATGTGATTCTCACCGGCGACACTATCGACCGTGAAACCGTGGTGCGGCGTTTTCAGGAAGGTAGCGTTCCGGTATTTCTAATCAGCCTGAAAGCGGGTGGCGTGGGGTTGAACCTGACTGCCGCCGATACCGTGATCCACTTCGACCCGTGGTGGAATCCCGCAGTAGAAAACCAGGCCACCGACCGCGCCCACCGCATCGGCCAGGCCAAGCAGGTGTTTGTCTACAAGCTAGTCGTGGCGGGCAGCATCGAAGAAAAAATTCTCGCCCTACAAGAGAAAAAAGCCGAACTCGCCGCCAGCGTACTGAGTGAAGACAGCGCGGCGCTGTCTAAATTCGGCGAGTCCGACATTCGCGCGCTGCTGGCGCCGCTGCCGGACAATACTTCAAACCGGTAGCGCGGCAGGCTGTGTGCCCGTCCGCCGCATCAGCCGGTATGCCGCCGGAATCACCAACAGCGACAGCAACGGCGCGGTAATCATGCCGCCGACCATCGGCGCGGCGATGCGGCTCATGATTTCGCCGCCCGCGCCGCCGCCCCACAGGATGGGCAACAGCCCGGCGATGATGACGGCGACGGTCATGGCTTTGGGGCGCACGCGCAGAACTGCGCCGGTGCGGATGGTATTTTCGCTTTTGAGCATGGGCAAACCTATGTTAATGCGGATTTTTGTCACCGTGCCCAGCGTAATGTGGTTACTGATTGAGGGTCAGGATCGGTAACGCGGCGGGGGCGAATCTCGCCATTCGCGCGGGTAGCGTATGAGATCCAAAGGTTCGTTGCACTTACTGTTCAATACCCATCTGTCGATAAAACTCCAGCACGGCATGATCTACTTTCACATCATTCATTGAAATTGGTTTGGTTAAGGTTATACCCTCAACGGTTTTGGCGCGTGACAGTGCCACATAGGTCTGCCCTTCGCAAAAAGCACCATTGCCTAAATCCAGTGTCAAACGCTCGATGGTCAGGCCCTGTGACTTGTGGATGGTAATCGCCCAGCCCAAAGCGACAGGAAGCTGCTGGAAGGAACCCACTTCCTGGCGTTCAATTTTTCGTGTCTCGTAGTCAT
>JAYUCZ010000302.1:0-2642 GCA_043740065.1 Thiobacillaceae bacterium
ATGTAGAGGTATTTGGCTTTGGGTGAAAACACCAGCGCATCCACCGGCAAATGGGTTTTCAGAATGCGGCGGGTGGTCTGCGCTTCCACGCTGGGCAGCTTGACCTCCTTGGGCGGTACGCGCAAATCTATCCACGGCGACAGTTCGGCAACCGCCAGCTCCGGGTCGCCGTTGTACAGCATCTGCGCCACTATCTGTTGCATCCAGGTGGTGCCGGATTTGGCATAGGTGGCGATGATGATGTCGTCGTTGCGAAACTTGAAATCGTTCCAGATGGTGGAATCAAAGTGGTGGTTGTGCAGTTCGCGCGTTTTAACCGGCCAGGTAGGTGTGGTTTGCATGACTGTCTCCTTGGACTCGATTGTTAAATCCAGCGTCTGACGTGTTGGCAGTATTGCTTGTATGCGTCACCGAATTTTGCGGTGAGATGCGCCTCTTCGTTTTTGATGACCCCGTAGCGAATCGCCGCCCACACCAGCGGATAAAAAATCAACGGCCATAGCGTGCCAAAGATCAGCATCACGCCGAAGTAGATGATGCTGTCGCCCAGATAAATTGGATTACGCGAAAAGCTGAACGGCCCGCTTTCCACCAGCCGCGCCACGCCGCCGTAAGGGTTGACGGTGGTGTGATGCCGCCACATGGTGATGGCCGCCCACAGCAGCAACAGGATGCCGATTACGACCAATGAGGTGCCAAAACCGGGCAGGCGGATAAATGGCAAAGCCTGGAGTTTGTTGAGTTCCCACGCCGCCCACAGCGCGGCAACATAGACCAGCGGCGGCGGCAGCAGGGTGGCGGGGCGTTTGGCATGGTCACGCATCAGAAATCTTTCTCCACCTTGAAGGCGTTGATGATGATGTCGGACGCGGCCATGCGTGCGCCGTGGGTGATGGCATCGAGGATGTCCTGTTCGGTGTAGTTCTGTTCTTTCAGGTGGGCAATGTCGGCTTCGCTCACGCTGGCGGAATGGGTGACGGCTTTTAATACCAGCCCCAGCATGGCGCTTTCGCGGTGTGACAGCTTGGCTTGTGCGGGGTTGTCGATCATGTAATCGACTTCATCTGGCGTCCAGCCATACAGGTTGATCAACATGCCGGTGTTCATGTCCACGCAGTAAGTGCAGTGGTTGCCGCGCGACACCAGCAGGCGCACGCAGGCCAGCAGTTCGGCGGACAGCGTGGGGTGCTGCATGGCGTAAGCCACAAACTCCCATTGCTGTTTGAGCAGGAAAGGCGAGGCGCTCCAGATTTTGAGTACGTTGGGCACGCCGCCAAAAGCCTGCTGGATTTGTGCGTAGATTTCTGCGGTTTCGCCTTGTGCGTCTTCGGGCTGTATGGTGAGTATCAGACTCATGGTGCGCTCCTTATAGTCGGGGTCAGGGCGATTTCTCGCGGGTCAGGTTGTCGAGAATTTTCATGATTTCAGGGTGGTCAAATTCGCGCCCGCCAATTGCACGGTAGGAGATGCGCCCGCGCTTGTCCAGAACGAACGTGGTGGGTAATCCGCGCACCGTCCAGAACGCCATGGCATCGCCTTCGGGGTCAAGCAACACGGGGAAGCCGGGCGGCCCATCAAGCTGGGAAATAAAGCCGTCGATGGTTTCCGTGCTTTCGCCCTCGTTGACGGCCAGCACGACCAGCGGCTTGTTGATGAAATGTTTGCGCAAACGCTCCATGGACGGAAACTCGCGGCGGCAGGGCGGGCACCAGGTCGCCCAAAAATTGACTACCACCACCTTGCCCCTGAGTCTGGCAAGGCTGACGGTTTTGCCGTCGAGGTCTTTCAGCACCATGTTGGGCGCAGCCTGGCGTGGTTTTACGGCAACCAGCGAAGTTTGCAGCGGTGGGTCGGCCGCCATGGAAATGCTACTGAAAAACACGGCGGCAAGCACCGCGCAGCTAATCAAAACTCGCCGGGCATTGAACATCGCGCAATGTTCCTTGGTAAAGTTTGCCGTCCTGCCACCAGCGGTACAGCAGGTCAAAGCGGCTGCCAGCAGGCAGTTCGAATGTGGTCATGCCCTGGTTCCAGTCGCCTGGAGAAAAAGTTTGTTCGAATGGAAATTGTGACCAGTCAAATGCCAGTTTCACCGACTTGGCCAGTTTTCTCGGCTGCCAGCGTGCCTGCCAGTCGTGTTTCCCCAGCATCAGTTGCGGCGTGCCCAGATTGGGAATGTACCGCGCTGCGTTCATTTGTGGCGTATAACGCCCTGTGTCTATGTGTGGCGTATAACGCCACTCGGCCATGCAATATTTGATCGGCAGTTTGCTGTCGTTGCGCAGCACCGTCATATACACGCAAGTGCGGGCAAACTCATTGACGGATTTCTCATCCAGCCCGCGTGCCTGCATAAAGGCGCGTGCCTGCTCCGGGCTGATTTGAGTCAGGCGCAGATGTACGTTATTGGTTGCTGTTTCCCATGTGGCAAGGCCGGTGTCTTGTGCCAGGCTGGTTTGCGTTTGGCTTTCTACGGGGATGGCTGCGGCATGTGCAAGTTGTGTAATGCAGGCAACAAGCAGCAGGAGAGTCCGCGTGCCCCTACTATTGATCCGGCACGAATTAACCATGAATGTAGGTCGGGCTTCAGCCCGACAAGTCGGCCTAAAGGCCGACCTACAGTTACGGATAAAGCTGGCCGG
>JAYUCZ010000303.1:0-14334 GCA_043740065.1 Thiobacillaceae bacterium
TCAACGCCGCGATTTCACCCAGGCTGTGACCGGCCATCACTGCGGGCATTGCGCCGCCCTGCGCCAGATACACGCGCCAGGTGGCCATGTCTGCCGCCAGCATTACGGGTTGGGTGTAAGCGGTCTGATTCAGCGTTTCAGCCGGGCCTTCCGTCACCAGTTTCCACAAGTCCTCGCCCAGCGCGGCGGATGCTTCATCAAAGGTTAGCTTGACTTCTGGAAATTGCGCCAGGCCGTTCATCATGCCGACGGATTGTGAACCCTGACCGGGGAACAAGAATGCTGTTTTCATGGTGAATTTAAATCAAAATTTAACGAGGGCAGAACCCCAGGTGAAGCCGCCGCCAAAGGCTTCCATCAGCAGCATTTGTCCGCGCTGGATGCGACCGTCGCGCACGGCAGTGTCAAACGCCAGCGGAATGGATGCGGCCGAAGTGTTGCCGTGGCGATCCACGGTAATCACCACGCGCTCTGGCGGCAGACCAAGTTTTTTGCCGGTAGCCTGAATAATGCGGATGTTGGCCTGATGCGGCACCAGCCAGTCGATGTCGGATTTTACCAGGCCGTTGGCGGCCAGGGTTTCATCCACGATGGCATCCAGCGTATTCACCGCCATCTTGAATACGGCGTTGCCCTGCATCCGCATGGCGGCTTTTTCGCTGTTGCCCATGGAAGGGCCACCATCCACATACAACAATTCCTGATAACGGCCATCGGCGTGAATATGCGTGGAAATGATGCCCGGCTCGTCGCTGGCCGTCAGTACCACCGCGCCCGCGCCATCACCCCACAAAATGGCATTGCCACGATCAGAATAATCGGTAATGCGTGACAGGGTTTCCGCGCCGATTACCAGCGCGGTGCGCGCCTGCCCGGCCTTGATGAAATTATTGGCCGTCGCCAGCGCGTAAATAAAACCGCTGCATACCGCCTGAATATCGAACGCCGGGCTGGCATTGGCGATGCCCAGCTTGGCTTGCACGATGCAGGCGGTACTGGGAAATACGCGGTCGGGCGTGGTGGTCGCCACGATCACCAGATCAATATTGGCGGGAACCACATTGGCGGCTTCCAGCGCCTTGCGGGCTGCGGCAGTGGCCAAATCGCTGGTGAACTCGCCTTCGGCAGCCACATGGCGCTCACGGATGCCGGTGCGATCAACAATCCACTGGTCGGTGGTATCCATCAGTTTTTCGAAGTCGGCATTGGTCATCAACCGTTCGGGCAAATAACTGCCGGTGCCGATAATGCGGGAATAGCTCATACAGGTTCGACCTTGTCTGATTGGTGCAACTGGTGCAATTGCTGCAATTGATCGGCGATACGCTTGAGAACATTGCCGCTGGCTTCTTCAACGGCGGTCTCGATGGCATGTTCAAACGAGAAACTGTCGGCACCGCCATGGCTTTTCACCACGATGCCACGCAGCCCCAGCAAGGTTGCGCCATTGAAACGACGCGGGTCAACCCGGCGCTTGAAAGCCTTCATGACCGGCAAGGCAATCAGCCCGGCCAGTTTGGTCAGGAAGTTGCGGCGAAATTCTTCTTTCAGAAAAGTACCGATCATCTTGGCCAGACCTTCGGCGGACTTGAGTGACACATTACCGACAAAGCCATCGCAGACCACCACATCCACCGTGCCTTTGTAAATGTCGTCGCCTTCCACATTGCCGTAGAAGTTGATCAAATGACTGGCGCGGATCAGTTCCGCTGCCTCTTTGACCAAGCCGTTGCCCTTGATTTCTTCTTCACCAATATTGAGCAGGCCAACCGTCGGGCTTTCCTTGTGGTTCACGGCGGAAGCCAGCATGGAACCCATCAGCGCAAATTCGAAAAGGTTTTCTGCCGTGCAGTCCACATTGGCACCCAAATCCAGCATCAGCACCGGGCCTTTCAGGCTCGGCATAAAACCGGCAATGGCTGGCCGGTCGATGCCGGGCAACATCTTGAGCACAAAGCGCGCGGTCGCCATCAGCGCGCCGGTATTGCCTGCGGAAACGCAGGCATCCGCCTCGCCAGCTTTGACCAGGTCGATGGCCACGCGCATGGAAGAATCTTTTTTGTTGCGCAGCGCCAGCGCTGGCGACTCGTCCATTGCCACGACTTCGCTGGCATGATGAACGCGCAGACGCGGGTTCAGCCTGGCGTGTCTGGCCTTGAGTTCGGCCTCGATTGCGCTTTGCGAACCAACCAGAATGATATTGAGATTGTCATTCCGTGCCAGGCACTTGATGGCGGCAGGAATGGTGACATGCGGGCCGTGATCGCCACCCATGACATCGATGGCGACGGTAATTTCCCTCATCGGGTTTGCAGTCCTGAAAACATTCAGAGGTATTGCTGGCGAGATTTGCGCCCCGCCAGCCGCGTCAGACAGGGATTACTCGCCCTTGGCCTTGACCACTTTTTTGCCACGGTAGAAACCAGAAGGAGAAATGTGATGACGCATATGCACTTCGCCCGTGGTCGATTCCACAGCCAGCGCCGGAGCAACCAGGAAATCGTGGGAACGATGCATACCCCGCTTGGATGGGGATTTTTTGTTTTGTTGAACAGCCATTATTTACTCCTAAATTCAATTATGTTGCAGAGTCCACTCGCTCATACTCGTGCGCACATTCGTCATGCACCAACATCAGCGGCAAACTCAGTAAAACCTCATCTTCGACTACAGTCGCCAAATCCAGCGCCTGATCGACCACAATCACTTCCAGCGCTTCGTTGGCAAGTACGGTTTCCAGCCTTTCAGCTTCCTCCTCGTTCTTTGCCAGGTAAAGCACATGTTCGCTATCTACCGACACGCCAAGCGGCTTCAGGCATCGCTGACACTCGACTTCAAGACTGCCAAGAACCTGACTCCGCAATCGCGGACGACCACGTGCATCCAATTCCCCGCAAATCCGGTATTGCAACTGCGCTTGCGGATTTACAAATTCTTGGGCAAGCCGCTCAAAATCCCCTACCATCGTATTGCCTTCCCAGCAGCGGGATTTTTCAGCGAAATTCGACGGTGAAACCAGAGGGCGTTCGAGCATAAGCGGGCAATTTTATGATTTTGCAGTAGTTTTGTCAAAGAGAATGCAGGAATGATACGCAAAATACTGGTCGCCAACCGGGGGGAAATCGCAGTGCGCATCATCCGCGCCTGCGCCGAACTCGGGATCGAGACTGCCGCCATCTACACCGATGCCGACCGTCATGCCCTGCATGTCAAAAAAGCCGACGAAGCCTATCACATTGGCAAAGACCCGCTGGCAGGCTATCTAAACCCGCACCACCTGGTCAATCTGGCCGCCGCTGCGGGCTGCGATGCACTACATCCGGGCTACGGACTACTATCCGAAAACCCCATTCTGGCCGATGCCTGCGCCAAACGCGGGATCATCTTCATCGGCCCGAATGCAACGCTAATCCGGCAGATGGGCGACAAGATCGAGGCACGCCAGGCCATGATCCGGGCAGGTATTCCGGTAGTGCCTGGCTCCGACCACAATCTGCAAAGTCTGGATGAAGCCCGCGCTCTGGCTGTGGACATCGGCTACCCGGTCATGCTCAAGGCCACCAACGGCGGCGGCGGACGCGGCATCCGCCGCTGTGACAGCGAGGACGAACTGGCGCGCAATTACGAGCGGGTGATTTCCGAGGCCACCAAGGCATTCGGCAAGCCCGAAGTGTTCATCGAAAAATGCGTGGTTAATCCCAAGCACATTGAGGTGCAAATCCTGGCCGATAGCCAGGGCAACACCATTCATTTATTTGAGCGCGATTGCTCCATCCAGCGCCGCAATCAGAAGCTGATCGAAATTGCACCGTCGCCGCAGCTTACCGAAGCCCAGCGCCAGTACATCGGCAAACTGGCGGTGCAGGCGGCGCGTGCCGTGGGCTACGTTAACGCGGGCACGGTGGAATTTTTACTCGACCAGGACAACCAGTTCTATTTCATGGAAATGAACACGCGCCTACAGGTGGAACACACCATTACCGAAAGTATTACTGGCGTGGACATCGTGCAGGAGCAAATCCGCATTGCCGATGGCCTGCCGCTGCAATACAAGCAGGAAGACATCAGCTATCGCGGCTTTGCCATCGAATTCCGCATCAATGCCGAAGACCCGAAAAATGATTTTCTGCCCAGCTTTGGCCGTATTACCCGCTATTACGCACCCGGTGGCCCCGGCGTGCGGGTGGATGCCGCCATGTACACGGATTACGTGATTCCGCCCTATTTCGATTCGCTGTGCGCCAAACTTACTGTATGGAACTTGTCCTGGCCGGGCGTAATTGAACGCGCCCGCCGCGCCCTGTCCGATATGGTGGTGTATGGGGTTAAAACCACCATCCCCTACTACCAGGAAATCCTCAAACACCCGGAATTCCGCAGCGGGCAGTTCAACACCGGCTTCGTCGAAGCGCATCCAGAATTAACCCATTACGAAGAACGCAAACCGCCGGAAGTGTTGGCGGCAGCCGTTGCGGCAGCCATTGCCGCCTATCAGGGACTTTAACCATGCCCAGAATTCATATCACCGAACTCGTTTTACGCGACGGTCACCAGTCACTGATCGCCACGCGCCTACGCACCGAAGACATGCTGCCCATCTGTAGCAAGCTGGATACCGTCGGTTTCTGGTCGCTGGAAGCCTGGGGCGGCGCAACTTTTGATGCCTGTGTGCGCTTCCTGCGCGAAGACCCTTGGGAACGCCTGAAAAAGCTGCGCCGCGCCCTGCCCAACACCCGCATCCAGATGCTGCTGCGCGGACAAAACCTGCTGGGTTATCGGCATTATTCCGACGACGTGGTGCGCGCCTTTGTACAGAAGTGCGCCGACAACGGCGTAGATGTGTTTCGCGTGTTTGACGCGCTAAACGACCTGCGCAACATGCAGGTGTCCATCGCCGCCATCAAAAAAGCTGGCAAGCACGCCGAAGGCGCAATCTGCTACACCGCCAGCCCGGTGCATAACATCGCGCATTTTGTTCGGCTTGCCAAAGGTCTTGCCGAAGCAGGTTGCGACAGCATCGCCATCAAGGACATGGCCGGGTTGCTGACCCCCTACGCCGCCTTTGATCTGGTCAAGTCCATCATCGCCACCACTGGCTTGCCCGTGCATACCCACAGCCATGCGACTTCCGGACTATCCAGCATGGCACACCTGAAAGCGGTTGAAGCCGGTGCCAGTGTGGTCGATACCAGCATCGGCGCGTTTGCCGAGGGTGCCAGCCACCCCACCACGCAGAGCTTTGTCGCCGCCCTGCAAGGCACCGAATACGACACCGGCTTATCGCTGCCCTTGCTGGAGGAAATCTCCGCCTACTTTAAGGAAACCCGCAAAAAGTACTGGCAGTTTGAAAGCGACTTTACCGGCGTGGACACCCGCGTGCTGATCAACCAGGTGCCGGGCGGGATGATTTCCAACCTGGCCAACCAGCTCAAGGAACAGGGCGCGCTCGACAAAATGGACGCGGTACTCGCCGAAATTCCCCGCGTGCGCGAAGACCTCGGCTACCCGCCGTTGGTCACGCCCACCTCGCAGATCGTCGGCACCCAGGCTGTGCTCAACGTGCTGACCGGCAGCCGCTATAAAAGCATCACGCAAGAGGTCAAGCTTTACCTGCAAGGCCGCTACGGCGCCGCGCCCGGCAAGGTCAACGAAACAGTGCGCCAGCTTGCCATCGGCAACCTGCACGTGGAAAGCTGCCGCCCCGCCGACCTGCTTCCGCCCGAACTCGACAAGCTGCGCAATGAAGTTGATACCTTGGCCAAGTCCGACGAAGACGTGCTGACCTACGCCATGTTCCCCGACCTGGGGCGCACCTTTTTACAGGAACGTGCCGCCGGAACGCTCACGCCAGAACCGCTGCTACCGATTGGCGCAAACAACGCAACAGCCTCCACCCGTTACGCCGCCGACGAATTCAACATCACGCTGCACGGCGAGACCTATCACATCAAGCTGACCGCCAGCGGCAAGCCCAGCGAAATCCAGCGGCCTTTCTTTGTTACCGTCGATGGTGTTTCCGAAGAAGTGCTGGTCGAAGCATTGAACGAAGTGGAAATCGGTGGCGACCAGTCAGGCAAGACCGCCAAATCCACTAAAAAAACCACCCCCGGCCCCGGCCAGAAACCCCGCCCCACCCACAAAGGCCACGTCACCGCCGCTATGCCCGGCATCATCGTCGATGTGCTGGTCAAAACCGGCCAGCACGTCAACGCAGGCGATGCGGTGCTGGTCATCGAAGCCATGAAAATGGAAAACGAAGTCCAGGCACCGGTGTCGGGTACGGTCATCAATATCCATACCAGCAAAGGCGAAGCGGTTACGCCGGATATGGCGCTGGTGGAGATACAGCCGGAGTGACAGGCCGTTTGGTGCATAGCGTTTTTGTGCGGATGGGGTGATGCTCGTGACATCCGAAACTGATCTGGCTGGCGTTAAGAAATATCACCAAGGAATGGGCAATGCCAGTGTTTCACTGGAAAACCGCGATGGTGCAATTCGCTATCCAGTTCGGTGATCGCTTTACGAAACGTGTGGCGTAGAATCAGACAGTTAGCAATGAAACTTCAACTGCCTTGCACACAAAATTCAGGGCGCTCCCGCGCGCCGCTTTTGGCGCGTCCCGCTTGATTGTGGCAAACGGTAGAATTGGCTCTCCTAAAGAAGTAACCCAATGGCCGATTTAACCCTGACAATTTCCGGCATGACCTGCGGTGGCTGCGTAAACAGCGTGACACGGGTTTTGCAATCCACCTCCGGCGTTCATCACGTCACAGTCAGTCTGCTGCCATCCCTGGCAAAAGTGGACTACGATCCCAACAGCGTTACGCCAAGCCAGCTGGCAGAGGCTGTTACGGATGCCGGTTTCGGTGTTGTGGAAATCAAAAGCTGACAGTCGTTTTTCCGGGGTGTTCAACCCATTGCGGAAATCCCTCAAAGCAATACTTCGCGCCAAACTAAATTTGTTTACCAATTGCCGAGTCACTCTGGCAGTGCCAGAATGAGGTCGTGCGCCTTGCACATTTTTTCCGAGCCTTAATTCTCCATGCCCAGAAAACCCGCAGCGAAAAAAACCGAAGTCGCCAAACTGTTTGTCCTTGACACCAACGTGCTGATGCACGATCCCACCAGCCTGTTCCGGTTTCAGGAACACGACATCTACATCCCCATCGCCACGCTGGAAGAACTCGACCAGCACAAAAAAGGCATGACCGAAGTGTCGCGTAATGCGCGTCAGACCAGCCGGTTTCTGGATGATCTGGTGAAAAACTGGGAAATCATGGACGAGGGCATCCCGCTTGGCCCGCAAAGCCATGACGCGGCATCGGGTCGGCTGTACCTGCAAACCGAGGCCATCAACGATCCGCTGCCCATATCGCTGGCCACCAGCAAGGTGGATAACCAGATTTTGGGCGTGGTGCTGTTCCTGTGCAAAAAATATCCTCAGCGTCCGGTCATCCTGGTGTCCAAGGACATCAACATGCGCATCAAGGCGCGTGCGCTGGGGCTGCCCGCCGAGGATTACTTTAACGACAAGGTGCTGGAAGACACCGACCTGCTGTACACCGGCATTACCGAACTGTCTGCCGATTTTTGGGACAAGCACGGCAAGGGCATGGAATCCTGGCAGGCCAACGAATTTACCCACTACCGACTAAAAGGCCCGAAGAGCAGTGATCTGCTGGTCAACGAGTTTGTCTATCAGGAAACCGGCACGCCGTTCTACGCCAAGGTGTTAAGCGTGGAAGGCAAAACCACCGAGCTGCAAACCATCAAGGACTACAGCCACCACAAAAACAACGTGTGGGGCATTACCGCACGCAATCGCGAGCAAAACTTTGCGCTGAATGTGCTGATGGATCCGGAGATTGATTTTGTCACTTTGCTGGGTCAGGCCGGCACGGGCAAAACGCTGCTGACCCTGGCTGCCGCGCTGGCGCAGGTGCTGGAAAAGAAAATCTATTCCGAAATCATCATGACCCGCGTCACCGTCCCGGTCGGCGAAGACATCGGCTTTTTGCCCGGCACCGAGGAAGAAAAAATGTCGCCCTGGATGGGTGCGCTGGAAGACAACCTCGAAGTGCTCAACAAATCCGACGATGAAGCGGGCGACTGGGGACGCGCCGCCACGCAGGATTTGATCAAAAGTCGCATCAAGGTTAAATCGTTAAATTTCATGCGCGGTCGCACCTTCCTCAACAAGTTCCTTATCATTGACGAAGCCCAGAACCTTACGCCCAAGCAAATGAAAACCCTGATTACGCGCGCGGGGCCGGGCACCAAGGTGGTGTGTCTGGGCAACATTTCGCAAATTGACACGCCGTATTTAACCGAAGGCAGCTCCGGCCTGACCTATGTCGTGGATCACTTCAAAGGCTGGCCGCACGGCGGACACGTTACGCTGGCACGCGGCGAACGCTCACGACTGGCCGACTACGCGGCTGAGACACTTTAAAAGGAACAATATGAACAGAACCGCACTCGCCCTTGCCATGGCAGTGGCAGTGGCAGCCTCTTCTAGCTACGCTGTCGACTGGAATCAGGCTCTGCAAATGGGCAAGGATGCACTAGTCAAACCTGCCGCGCCCGCCGCAGGAACAGCCACGCCAACAGCCACGCCTGCAAAATCCGCTGTTGATGCGCTCACGCCTACCGAAATGAACAGTGGTCTGAAAGAGGCGCTTTCCAAAGGTGCCGAAGCCGCCGTTGCCCAGCTTGGCAAACCGGACGGATTTTTTGGCGACAAAAAACTGCGCATCCCCCTGCCCGACAACCTGAAAAAAGCCGACAAGCTCATGCGTGCCGTTGGCATGGGCAAGCAGGCCGATGAACTCATCCTGTCCATGAACCGTGCCGCCGAAGCCGCTGTCCCGGAAGCAAAAACCTTGTTGGTTGGCGCAGTCAAGGACATGAGCCTGGACGATGCCAAAGGCATCCTCACCGGCGGCAATCAGGCGGCGACCGACTTCTTCCGCAAGAAAACCGAAACCGCGCTGGGCGATAAATTCCTGCCCATTGTTAAAGGCGCAACCGACAAAGTTGGCCTGGCACAAACCTACAATAAATACGCTGGCACGGCTGCTAAATTTGGCCTGGTTAAACAGGATCAGGCCACCATCGAAAACTACGTCAGCAAGCAGGCGCTGGATCGCTTGTACATCGTCATCGGCGAACAGGAACGCGCCATCCGCACCAATCCCATCGGCTACGGTAGCGATTTGCTGAAGAAGGTGTTTGGCGCGGTGATGGCCAAGTAATTTCCGTCCATGTCGTACCGTGCGCAGGAACATCGCCTTGGCCTGACCAGGCTTGAGCATGCCCTTGGCCTGACCAGTCCTCTGCCCTACACGCCAGACTGGTCAGCCGCGCCGGACTTTCTTGGCCTGATTGCGGAACATTGCCTCGCACGCAGACCTTCCACCATCGTCGAATGCAGCAGCGGCACATCGACGCTGGTGCTGGCGCGATGCTGTCAGCTAAACGGGCATGGGCATGTTTATAGTCTGGAAAACGGCGCGGAATATGCCAATGCCACAACCGCGCAACTTGAAGCCGCCGGATTGCAAGACTGGGTCAGCGTCATTCACGCCCCGCTGATAAATTACAAGCTGAACGAGCACGAACATATCTGGTACAGCCTGGACAAATTAAGCACACACGATATCGACCTGCTGGTCATCGACGGCCCGCCTGCGGTTATTGATCGCGAAGCCCGCTATCCCGCCCTGCCCTTGCTGCATGACAGGCTGGCTGCTGGCTGCACGGTGTATCTGGATGATGCGGACAGAGCGGGCGAGCACGAAATTGTGCAGAAATGGAACGCCATGTTCCCGGAGTTTCAGCGATTGCCTGCCGACTGCGAGCGCGGCTGCGCAGTGCTCGCGTTATAAGCCACCTCCCATTCCGTCAACGCCGCAGATAAATCACCCTCGGCAGCAATGCGCTGCCAGAACTCCGGAAACTGCTGCTTCGCAAGCTCCAGTTGCATGGTCATTTTGTGGGTCTTGTTCGCCAGAAAACAGGTAATGTTGCGCTCCACGGTTTGCAGATAATCCCGCGCAATGTCCATGGCACTTTGCGTCGGCTGACCACCCAGCAAAACACCTTCCCGGTAAGCCTGCATGATGCCGAAGTCGGCACGCTTGGCGAAGCTGCTTGCCGCAGCATCCTCATCGCGCCGCAGATGCACATAAAAAGCCTCGTCGCCAAACGCATCGTCCAAACGTCCCAGCAACCATGACAGCCGGTTATCCGCCTCGATATGCGCGGGCGGATAAGCTAACCGCGCATCGCCAAGCAGGTGAATACGCGACTCGTGCGCCGAGCTGTAATTGGAAATATGCGAACAGGCGCGGATGAAGGTCGTTGAACCGCAGCGACCGCTGTTAAGAACAAACACATTCATGGCTGCAACAAACCTTGGCGTGCAAAGAAATGTAGATAGTGCGCCATGGCATCAGCCGTTAGCTCCGGTGTCGCCTCGATTCCGGCCTTTGCCAGCCTTGCAGCCAGCCCATCCGCCAACTGCTGCTGACTGGTTTTTCCATCCAGCGCAGTCAACAGCCAGCGACCCCACTCATCCAGATCCAGCGCTTGATGAAAGGCATTGCTCACCGGCCAAACCGGACTCTGGGCTTGCGCATGCGCTAACGCCGTGGCCAAAGGCTGATCAGAATTTTCGGACAAAGCGGCATCGGAGTTGCGATGCAAACGCACGCCATGCAACTGCGCAAAATCCAGCAGCGCCTCGTTGAAGGTCTCTTCAGCACTACCGTCATAACCATATTCACGGGCGAACACATGGGCTTTTGACAGTGCCGTTTGATAGTCCAGCACCCCCGGCCACTCGCCGCTCAACACCACCAAAAATGCCTTCAGTAGCGGATGCGAAACCGGCAGTTTTTCCTGGCTGCGGGTTTGAAATGTTTGCGTGCTGGCTTCGGCGAAATCCAGTTCGTCATCGCAAGACAGTTCGGCACTGAACGCCAGACCGTTCAGGCAATTTGCATCCTGCGGCTGCGGCAAGGCGGTGTCACTGCGTACCAGCAAGGCGCGGCGAAAGCGCGTATCCAACGCACCGTCCAGACTGGACTCGGCCTCTAGCCATCTTTCATAACGTGTTTCTGCGGACAGCCCCCAGTCGTTGTCCAGCGCCACGCGCGCACGGCGCGGTCCGGCCTCGCCCAGGTAACGCAAACCCTGCGCGTCGGCATTTTGCATAAACGCCGTAAAGGAAAACGGCTGGTTAATCTCGGACAGGTATTCGTGAAACACATAAGAAGGCGAAGCGGTTAGCAGGTATTGCGCCTCTTTCTGCAAGGCTGCGCTTTCAAAAGGCTGTGCAGACAGCCGGTTTCTGGCCTGCTCCACCCGCTGCATGGGCGGCAATGCGGGGTTGTCCTGCGCTAATAAAACACGACGAATTTGTCCGTAGGTTTTCCAGCCAGCCTCCACGTTAAAGCTGACATAAGCCACGCCCTGTGGTTTCAGCAATCGGCGGCAAGCCGCCCGCAGGGCATCGCGCACAAATTCCGGTATCCACGAATACACCCCGTGCGCGATGATGAAGTCGAATTCGCCCAGATCATCCGGCAGCGCAGCAATATCGCCATGCAACAGCCGGATATTGCCAAGCCCGGCTTGTGTAATAAACACCTGCCCCTCCTCCACCTGCACCCGCGAAAGATCAATCCCGACAAACGCGCTGCCCGGATATCGCGCCGCCATCGGAATCAGATTGCCGCCCTGCGCACAGCCCAGCTCCAGCACCCGCGCACATCGTGCATCGGCTGTTTTAAACCCGTGCAACAACGCCAGCGCCGCCAGAAAATCTGGCTCGGTTTCCGGCATGGGCAGCCGGTCATAGGGGAGTTCGTCGTAGGTTTGCAGGGTGTTCATGCGGGAATTGTACTGGCGAGATACGCCCTTTCAAAGGTACATTACCTGTTGTCCAAAAAGGAAAACCAGCAACATGCCGCTCTTCAATACGCTGAAATTTATTGCCGATCACCCCCTCAATAAAAATGCCAAAATCCGCGCACTCATCAAGTTCTTCAGATGGCAAATCGGCAGTCGGCTTATTCCGGGGGGGGGGGGGGATAGTTTACAACTGGGTAAATGGATCAAGAATGATCGTTCGCCCCGGCGAGACAGGTCTGACGGGCAATATTTACTGCGGATTGCATGAATTTGAAGACATGGCTTATTTGCTGCATGTCACGAATGCGGAAGATTTGTTTGTTGATATTGGCGCAAATGTCGGCTCTTACACGATTCTGGCCTGTGCGGCAAAAGGCGCAAAGGGCGTTTGCTTTGAACCTGTGCCAGCCACATTTGAACGTTTGATGGACAACATCCGGATCAACAATTTATCCGGGCGTGTCGAGGCGTTAAATCTTGGACTTTCCGATACAGAGGGTGAGCTGGTTTTTACGTCGAGCGAAAACTGCACCAATCATGTAGTTGCCGATGGCGAGCAATCCTCTGATCCTGTTCGAGTCAAGGTTTTGCCATTGGATGTCATCCTGAAAGGCCAGTCCCCATCAACACTCAAGATCGACGTAGAAGGATTCGAAACGCCTGTGCTTGCAGGTGCCAAGGCAACATTGAGCAATCCATCTCTGCATTCGGTCATCATGGAACTGAACGGAAGCGGTGCGCGATATGGTTACAACGAAGACGAAATACTCGACACGATGCGTCGCTACGGGTTCTCATCCTATCGCTACGAGCCATTTTCGAGGGAACTGAAAACACTTGACGGTAAAAACTGCACGTCTGGAAATACGCTATTTGTGCGCAACACGGAAAAGGTTCTGGAAATCCTTAAAGAGTCGCCGAAAGTTTTGGTGGGGGATGTTCTGATATGAAACCCAAACGCAGGCTGAAAAAACCATCTCACGCTCACCCCGATCTCAGCCCAAGGTACTCCACAAACGGATCAAAATCCCTATCGCTATAAAGCAGCGGCAGGTCATGCGTGATGCAGTAGGTGGCAATCAGCGTGTCGATGGTTTTGCGCACAGTGATGCCGTGGGTACGCAAGATGCGAAAGTTTTTAGCGGCTTGCACGGCGATGCCTTGTCCGCCCAGATTAAGAATAGTCAGCGAGGTCAAAAGCTTGCTGGCTTGTTTGAAATCGCGGTCACTGATAAAACCTTGCAGCACTTCGGCCAGAATCAGGTCGCCGATGGCGATGAGTTCGTGTCCAAGCAGTTCGTCCAGTTTGTGCGCCTGCGGCGTATCCGTGCCGCGAAAGTAGTCGATCCAGACGCTGGAATCGACCAGAATCACTTGTCTGTCCTCATCGCCTCAAGGTCGCCCTGCCAGTCGAGTTTTCCCCGGTAACGCTTGATCTGCTTCTGCTGCCGAAGCTGCAACAGGGTGCGCAGACCAAGATCGACGGCCTCGCGCATGGTTCTTAAGCCAGTCGCTTTGAGTGTGTCTTGCATCAGTTTGTCGTCGATGACGATATTGGTGCGCATGATGTGTATCCTTATGTTTGTTTATACACATTCTAGATTGATGGACATGGCGCTGCAAATCCCGCGTCCACCAATCGCGGGCAAGCCCGCTCCTACAAAATCAACAGGCTGTAGGAGCAGCCTTGGCTGCTGTCAAAAAATTCCAGTTAAGGCATCAGTCAGTTTGTCCTGACTAGTGAAATTGAGGTCAAACATGGCGCACAGACCCTTGGCGCTTTCCTCACTCATGCCTGTAACGCACATGACAAATTGCTTGCCGCTAAGGCTGAGGCGTTTGCGCAGAGCAATGTATTTGTCCAGATTTTGACGGAATTCGCCAGTTTTGCACTCAATGCATAGCGGTATGTTTCCATCCAGCAGGATGAATACATCGAGTTCGAAACTATCCCCGTTGGGAAAGCTAATAATCAGATTGCGGGCGCAGGAGAACCGCTTGCCGCGCGCCTTGGCATAGGTCATTACTTTCATCAAGGCGAACCATTCCAACCAGGCCCCGTTAAAGAACTCGCGGACTGTCGGTGCGTTTTGCAGGATAAGTCGGATATTGTCTTCTTGGCGGTTGTGGAAGCACTTTGCCACCAAAGAGTAGTCGTAAAGCGCCTGACAGAAATCGACAATGTGCTTGCGTTCTTCCGGGGATATTTTTTCCAGGTGAATGGTGGTGCTGGCGTATTCCTTCTTTTGTGCCCAGCGGATGCGCTCCAGCACCAACTTCAGGCTGTCGAGATTGTCGCCAATTTGCAGGGCGGCCTCTGATCAAAAAAGCCGGAGGTATCAACACTCCTCAGGTTGGCCTGTACGTTGATATTTTTCTTGGAAAACCAGTCGTAGATCGGCCCATGTTGTAATTCGG
>JAYUCZ010000304.1:0-6288 GCA_043740065.1 Thiobacillaceae bacterium
GTCGCTGAGTTTTTTGGCGGCCTTGACCATTTGTTTGTTGGGCATGGCGGTGTTGTCGTCGCGGTACTTTATCGCTTCCATTTGCAGATATTGCGACCATTGGCCGTTCAGGTTGGGGGTGTCGGCATCAGAGGATTTGCCGGTATCACCATGGCAGGCTGCGCATTTCGCGGTGACTTGCTTGCCAATCTTTACCAGCTTGGCATCGGTTTTTTGCTTGGCGGGAACCCAGGGCTGTTTGGCAAAATAGGTAGCCAACGCAGAAATTTCTTCATCGGAATAGCCCTTGATCAGCCTGCCCATGGTGGCGGAATAGCGCGTGCCAGCTTTCCATTCCAGCATGAGGCTTTTGAGGTAGCCTTCGGGCAGCCCGCCTATGGAGGGCATGTTAGGGCCGACAGAAACGCCATTGATGCCGTGGCAGTTGTTGCAGCTATTGGCAAGACCGGTTATGTTGATTTCGGCGTGGGCGCTGTTTGCCAGCAACAGACAACCGGCAAACGCGGCCAGCCTGAAATGCTTCCCTGACAAAATATTTTTCCGCTGCATAATATTTTTCTGCATGGTTTTTTGCATACACTCCTCCTGAATTTATTGTTTGCTGGCGCGATTGCCTTTTTGGTAGAGGAATACTAGACAGGAAAAAATGGTTATTCCTTGACTTGAATCAAGTTCTTAATAATTCATAAAAATATTTATATCGGTTTCATCGAAAGGTTCTAATGAAAGAACGCTGGATTTATGGGTTTCACGCCATCCGCTCACGCCTGCGCTCAGCGCCGGGTTCGGTCAAGGAAGTGTGGGTGGACGAAGGTCGTCAGGATGCGCGGATGCGCGATTTGCAGGCGTTGATGACCGGCGCAAAACTCACCGTGCGGCTGGCCGACGGCAAGCGCCTGGATAAACTGGTGGGTGGTGCGCGGCATCAGGGCGTGGTGGCGAAAGTAGAAGCGATCAGCATGGCGCGTACGCTGGATGAGGTGATCGAAGGCATCGACGGCGCACCGCTCGTCGTGGTGCTGGACGGCGTAACCGATCCGCATAACTTGGGTGCGGTGTTGCGTTCTGCCGATGCTTTTGGCGCGCATGCTGTAATCGCGCCCAAAGACAATGCGGTCGGGCTGAATGCCACGGTGGAAAAAGTCGCCTGTGGTGCGGCGGAAACCGTGCCCTATTTAATGGTGACGAATCTGGCGCGTTGTTTGGCTGAATTGAAAGATCATCGTATCTGGACAATCGCCATGGATGCTGACGCGACTAAAAGCGTCGATAAAATCGATGCCAAAACCGGCGTGGCCTGGGTGTTTGGCGCAGAGGGTGCAGGCTTGCGCCAGTTGACCCGCAAAACCTGCGACGAGGCGGTCAAAATTCCAATTACCGGCACGGTCGAAAGCCTGAATGTTTCGGTTTCGGCGGCGATTTGTTTGTATGAAAGCGCACGCCAAAGAGGGGGATGAAATGAACGAATACGATGCCGCCGATCTGATTACCGCGTCCGAAGTCATTGCCGATGCGCATACCGTGCAAACCAGCCTGGACAAGCTGGGGCGCGAGATCACGGCGGTATTGCACGAGCGGTTTCCGCTGGTGTTGCCGGTGATGGGTGGGGCGATTGTGTTTGCCGGACAGCTCCTGCCCCGACTGATTTTTCCGCTGGAGTTCGACTATCTGCACGTCACCCGTTATCGGGGCAAGACCCAGGGCGGCGCAATCGAGTGGCGCGTGTTGCCGGGGCAATCTGTGGCGGGTCGCACGGTGCTGGTGCTGGACGATATTCTCGACGAAGGCGAAACGCTGGCGGCGGTCAGGCAGAAGTTGGAGGAAATGGGCGCAGGTAAAATTTATACAGCGGTGCTGGCCGATAAGCAGATACCGCGTGAGAAACCCATCAAGGCCGATTTTGTGGGCTTAAAAGTACCCAACCGTTTTGTGTTTGGTTGTGGCATGGATGCCTATGGACTATGGCGAAACCTGCCCGAAATACGGGCGCTGAAAGCGGAATAATTCCGCAGACTTTTACGGAAACCAACATGTTGGGAATCATCGGCGGAACCGGCCTGACCAAACTGGCCAATCTTGAAATTACCCATCGCCAGGTTGCGCGTACTCCTTACGGAGAGCCATCTGGTGCCTTGATATTCGGAAAACTGTGCGGTGAGGAAATCATCTTTCTTGCGCGACATGGTTACGGCCATACGATCCCGCCGCACGAGGTGAACTATCGCGCCAATCTGTGGGCGATGAAGGAGCACGGCGTGGATCGCGTTGTTTCGGTTGCCACGGTCGGCGGCATTCATCCGGAACTGGCAGCGGGCACGCTGGTCGTGCCGGATCAGATCATTGACTACACATGGGGGCGTGCGCATACCTTCAGCATATCGGGCGACAAACCCGTGACGCACCTGGATTTTACCGAGCCATACTGCGAAGCCATGCGGCAAGACATCCTGCGTGCGGCCATGCAACGGCAGCTGGTTTTGCGCGATGGTGGCGTGTATGCAACCGCCCAGGGGCCGCGCCTGGAAACCGCCGCCGAAATTAACCGCATGGAACGTGACGGTGCCGATATGGTGGGCATGACCGGAATGCCGGAAGCCTATCTGGCGCGTGAAATCGAAATTTGCTACGCGGCGATTGGCGTAGTGGTCAACGATGCCGCCGGGCGTGGCGCATCCAGGCAAGGCATCCGCGAAGAAGACATCCAGCGCGGGCTGGAAAGCCTGATGAGCCGGGTACGCAGCGTATTGGAAGAGCTGGTCGTGTTGAAGCACCCGGATTTCTGTGCTGTATAGGCATGGCGATACGTGAGGTTTTAAAAATGGGCGACCCGCGCCTGTTGCGGGTGGCGCAACCCCTTGCGTGTTTTGATACGCCGCAACTACAGTGCGTGTTGCAGGACATGATCGACACCATGAAGCATCTGAATGGCGCAGGTCTGGCCGCGCCCCAGATCGGTGTGGACTTGCAGATGGTGATTTTCGAGTTGACGCACAACCCGCGTTATCCCGATGCTGAACCGGTTCCCTTTACCGTGTTGATTAATCCCGTTCTGACCCCGCAGGGCGACAGCATGGAGGAGGACTGGGA
Organism: Thiobacillaceae bacterium; assembly: GCA_043740065.1. Lineage (GTDB taxonomy): Bacteria > Pseudomonadota > Gammaproteobacteria > Burkholderiales > Thiobacillaceae > UBA6918. The sequence continues at coordinate 3,088 of JAYUCZ010000304.1, forward strand.
AGGCTGTCTTTCCGTGCCGGGTTTGCGTGGGCGTGTCGCACGTCATTCGCACTTGCGTTACCAGGGTTTTGATGGGTACGGCAATCCGATAGACCGAACCGTGCAGGGCTTCCATGCCCGTGTCGTGCAACACGAAACAGATCATCTACTGGGTATTTTGTACCCCATGCGCATGCAGGATTTATCCAAACTTGGATTTATTCCGTTTCCAGATTGAAAATCTCTTTGTCGGCTTCGCCTTGCCGTGCAGTAGCACTGTCTGCGGCTCGCCTTCGCGACCTTTTCAATCTGGAAACGGAATTACCGAGGTGTTGTTCCCCGGCAAACCCTTTGCTGATTAAAGCCTCCAGACAAACGGTCTAAAGCCAAGTCAAATCACGCCGCTAATTGAATCTGTCGGGCGAGGGGTTGCCTGTTTCTTCGAGTGAGTACCAATCCGGCCATATGCAGTCAGTCCATCACAATCCGGAAAGAGTCGATCCCCGACGCATGGAGCACTCGGCGTTGCTGCTGATGGGCGTTAACCAGCATTGGGGCGAGTCAAATCACGCGCACCGGCTTGAGGCTGCACTGGATGTCAGTCGGGAAATCTGGCGTGATATCCAGACAGCCTTGTCTGGCGAAGGAAGCGAAGTCCCAAGCGAGATACGCAATAACCTGTTGATTGTCAGCGTTTATGCGGAAGGCAAGCTGGACGAGATTGCCCGGACACCCAGCCGGGAAGGCGTTGCTTCTCTGATTGATCTGACCCGCAGCCTGGCGCTTAGCCTGAGAGAGTGGCGGTCAGCAGCCTGATTGGCAAAAGGCGTGGCAAAAAAGTAAGGCGGAGAATATGCAACAACCTGTAAAAATGCTTTTTGCGGCAAGAAAAGATACGGTGGATGGCGTTTCAGGTGGCGCGGCGATCAAACCGCAGCGCAACCGTCTAAAGCCTGAACTGCCCAAGCCAGAATTTCCCAGGGATGGCAAGCCAGATGCCGCCAAGCCAGAGCGCAAAAAAACCGTGGTGCAGCGCCGTGCGCCCGCACGTGGAAAATACATCGACGAGTATGCCGGGCCGGGCGTTTGAGCACGTAACGCTCAGTTAACCAGTTGGTTGGTTCAGCGTAACCAACAGGCTATTTTCCAGAGCCAGCAATTTTTTGGCATCCTTGAGCGTCTCCCCACTTAGCAAGAAACGGTCTTCCACGCGCTCTCCCAGCGTCAGGATTTTGGCACCGTATAAGGTTACGCCGTGCTGCTGGAAGTTCTGGGCAATGCCATGCAACAGGCCAACGCGATCACCGCAGGTGATCGACAGTACATAAAATCGGCCTTGCTCATCGGGGCGGATTTCCACTTCCGGCTGGATGGGAAAATGTCGCAGGCGGCGTGAAAAGCGTCCGGCAGGAACCGGTTCAGGCGGCGTGGCAAGATCCAGCGCACGCCCCAGTTCGTGTTCGATAAATTGCAAAAAATCCCGGTAGTGCACTTCGCGCTGCCCATCATCCAGTACCTGAAAACTATCCAGCGCATAACCTTGCTGGGTGGTATGGATTTTCGCTTCTACTACGCTGAACTGGTTGCGCGCAAAAAAGCCGCACACGCGAGTAAACAGGTCGGGCATGTCGGGGCAATAGACCAACACCTGAATGCCTTCGCCCGCAGGGGATAATCGCGCCCGAATGACCGGATCGTGGCTGTGTGTTTTTTGCCAGAGCATGCGTGCATGCCAAGCAATATCCTGAACATCGAAGCGCAGAAAATAACTGTCTTCCAGGCCTTTCCAGAAATGCTTGGCGGCATCTGGCGGTATTCCGTACAACGCCAGTTTGGCGCGTGCCTCGGCGAGTTTCTCTGGCAGCCCGACGGTTGATCCGCCACTGATGCGGATGCGTGTGGCATGGTAAAGGCTTTCCAGCAACTTGCCTTTCCAGGCGTTCCAGACTTTCGGACTGGTGCCGCGTATATCTGCCACGGTCAGGATATAGAGCGCATCCAGATGGCGCATATCGCCTGTCTTGGCGGCAAAGTTCGCGATGACTTCCGGGTCGCTCAAGTCTTCTTTTTGCGCGGTGCGCGACATGCACAGATGTTGCCCAACCAGCCACACCACCAGTTCCACGTCTACATCCGGCAGGCCATGTTTTTTGCAGAACGCACGCGCATCATGTGTGCCCAGTTCGGAGTGATCTCCGCCCCGGCCTTTTGCGATGTCATGGAACAGTGCCGCCAGATACAGCAGCTCTGGTTTGTCGAAGGTCATCATGATTCGGGAGGCCAGAGGGTATTCGTGCGCAAACTCGACCACGGCAAAGCGGCGAACATTGCGCAGTACCGCCAGCGTGTGTTCATCTACCGTATAGATGTGAAAACCGTCGTGCTGCATCTGCCCTGAAATGCGGCCAAATGCCGGAATGTATCGCCCCAGTATGCCGTAACGCGCCAGCATGGAAATCGTCCAGTTAACGCCTTTGGGTTGGCGCAGCAAGGCGATAAAAGCGGCCCGGTTGGCAGGTGATTCACGAAATGCGCGATTAACCAGCAGTCTGCCACGCCACAATTCGCGCAAGGCCGCCGGATTCAGCGCAGTCATGCCATGCTGGCCGGCGACCAGAAAAATGCGCAACAGGGCACCGGGGTCGCGGCCAAACAATTTTGGGTCACGCAGGACCAGCGTGTTGCCGCACGCTGCAAACTCGTTATCCAGCGGTGTGGTCGGGTAAGGTGTTTTGGTCGCCAGCTCCTGTATGGCGGGCAGCAGGATGGCATTGGCGATTTGCACCTGTTTGGCGGCGCGGTAATAACGCCGCATGAGCAGTTCGCTGGCGCGGTGCTTGTGTGTGGCGTGGATGCCCAGATGCTCTGCAAGCTGGTTTTGATAATCGAAAGCCAGCCGATCTTCGCGTCGGCGTGCCAACAGGTGCAGATGAATCCGGATGAGATTGAGTGTGCCCTGCACTCTGGACAAACGTTGTGCGTCGCTGCGGGTAAGTTGTCCGGCTTGTACCAGACGGGTGTAAGTGGTTTCGCTTTTGATATTGTTTAAGGCAGCAAGCGTCAGCCACCCGATCATGTGTAAATCACGCAGGCCGCCGGGGCTGTCTTTTAAATTTGGCTCCAGGTTGTAGGCGCTGTCCTCAAAACGGTGGTGGCGGTTCTTTTGTTCGAGCAGCTTGCTTTCAATAAAGCGCGGCGCATCAAAGCGAGCTCTGAAAAGCT
>JAYUCZ010000305.1:0-2623 GCA_043740065.1 Thiobacillaceae bacterium
AATGAGTTCTGACAGCAAAAAACTGCTGCGCCTGTTTCGGGATTTGTCTGCGCCGCGTCAGGCCGCGTTGCAAGAATACGCCGAGTTTCTGGCTGGTCGCGATGCCGCAGATGGCCTCAATCAGGTCTCGCAAGTGCCGCTGGAAACCCCCCGCCCTGAACAGGAATCTGTCATCAAGGCCATTAAGCGGCTAATGGCCAGCTATCCCATGCTGGAGCGCAACAAGCTGCTCAATGATACTTCCGCGCAAATGACCCGCCATGTCATCCATGGCATTTCAGCGGTTGAAGTGATTGACGAACTGGAAGTGATTTTCCGCAGGTATTACGCAGTGCATGTGGACGAGAAGAACCAACCGCCAGCCTGAGTTTCCAGCGTTGTAGGGCGGATGAGCGCAGCGTTATCCGCCGTATGCGATGCGTAAATAGCTGCATACGGCGGATAACGGCCTGCGGCCTCATCCGCCCTACAAAACAAGGCTTAGCTGGATACCGCTTTGATGGCAGTCCAGTCATAAGGCAGCGGCGTGGCAGGCCACGCGCCTTGATCTTGAATTTGTTTGTCCAGGGTTTTCATGCGTTCGTCGCTGGCAGGGTGGGTGGAAAGCAGGGCGGGCGGCGCAGTGCCTTGTTGCTGTTTGGCCAGCTTGCCAAAAAAGCTCGCCATGCCTTGCGGCGCAATGCCCGCTTTTTTCAGCGCATTCAAGCCCAGCGTATCGGCTTCGCTTTCCAGATCGCGGCCAAATTTCAGTTCGCTGAGTGTGGCGGCGGCATTGCCTAAAGTGCCGGAAAAATCGCCCAGCGCCAACGCGATCAGCGCACGGAAACCCAGCGAGTGCAGCATGTTTTTAAGCGTGTGGCGGCGCTCGACATGTTGCACTTCATGCGCCAGCACGCCTGCCACTTCTTCCGCCGAATCGGCGGCTTTAATCAAGCCGGTGTTGACCACCACATAGCCGCCCGGCACGGCAAAGGCGTTGATGCTGGCATCTTCCGCAACAAACCATTGGTATTTGTATTTCGATCCTTGCGTCAGACGTGCGCCGATTTCATTGATGGTCGCCGCGTCCAGCCCGCTTTGTCGCAGTTTCAATCCGGCGGTGGCTTGCTTGAATGCCAGTTCGCCAAGTTGCTGCTCCTGCGCTATCGAAATATAGCCAGATGCCCAGCCCGCGATGTTGTGCGATTGCCAGAACAGTACGCCCAGCAACATCAGCGGCAGCAGCAAAAAAACCCCCAGCGCGCCCAGCCCGAAACGCGAACGATTGCGTTGGCGGCTCATGTCGCGGCTGGCACTTTTCAGCATCTCGGATAAAGGCGCTGGCGCTTCGGCCTTCAACACCGCCAACGCCTGTGCATTGGCCGGACTAATCGCCCAGCGGCCTGCCTGGCCGTCGGTTTCCACATGCCAGAACAGGAAAATTTGTTGGTGATCGAAGCCGCCTAAAGTCAGTCCGATTTGATCGAGCGGGGTTTCAACAGGCTGGCTGTTGAGATGCAGCTTGCCACTGTTGAAACCCGCGCGGGCTTTTTCGCCAGTGGCGGGCAGATGAGGAGCGAAGAGAAGAATGTCGAATTCGGTCATGCTGATTTCTGTGTCGAACAAAGAAAGATGAACAAAGAGGACAAGAGTACATGAGTAAAACCAGCTCCGGGGTTCCTCTTGTCCTCCTATCCTCTTTGTTAAAATTATTCCGTTCTTAAAGATTCCACCGGGTCCAGTCGCGAGGCCATCCACGCGGGGGCGACACCTGCACCTAATCCGATTAACACGGAGGCAGCGAGTGCGCCGCTGACATACACCCAGGGAATTTGTACGGGCAGGGCGGGCAACAGCGTTTGCAACAGCCAGGCAATTGCGCCGCCGACCGCCAGGCCAACCACCCCGCCTAGCAGCGACAAGCCAGCCGACTCAATCAGGAACAGCGTGCGAATGCGTGCGCGGGTTGCGCCCAGCGCTTTCAACAAACCGATTTCCGAAACACGTTCATTCACCGAAATATGCATCAGCGTGATGATGCCGACCGCGCCGACCAGCAGCGAAATTCCGCCCAGTGCGGCCACCGCAAAGGTCAGCACATCCAGCACCGTGGATAGCGTGGACAACATTTGTTGCTGCGGCGTCACGGTGAAATCCTCGCGTCCGTGCCGTGCCAGCATCACCCGGCGAATATCGGCCACGATTTCCTCAACTGGCGTGCCGGGGCGATACACCACATGCGCCTCCATCACGCCTTCGCGGTTGAACAGTTCCATGGCGCGGGCGGTGGGGATGTACACCGAGTCGTCCAGATCCAGGCCCAACACCTGACCCTTGGGTGCCATGATGCCGATGACACGAAAGCGGTTGCCGCCCACTTGAATAACTGCGCCGAGCGGGTTTTGCGTGCCGAATAATTCCTGCCTGGCTTTCGCGCCCAGCACCGCAAACGCACGCGCCGCATCTGCGCTGTCTTGTGGGAGGAACTGCCCGGAAGCCACGCGCATGGAAAAGGCTTTGGAAAAGTCCGCACCTTCGCCATACACCATCACCCGACGGCTTTTATTACCAACCCGGATTTGGGCATTGCCCATCACCGCGCCGTTGACATAACGCGCATTGGGCACGGCTTTAAGCGCGTTCA
>JAYUCZ010000306.1:0-14178 GCA_043740065.1 Thiobacillaceae bacterium
CAGCATACCCATCCAGCCCACCGGCACGGCAAAATGGAAATTGCCGCCGCTGATGGCTTTGAAGGTCAGGATGCCATGCAATCTGCCTTCCAGGTCGAACAAGCCGCCGCCGCTGGCACCGGGTTCAAAATAGGTGGAAGTCTGGATGACTTTGCCGCCGTCACAGGCGCAGGTAAAAAGCCCCTTGATCTGACCTGGGGTGGCCGCAAAATGACCGCCAGAAAACCCCGCCGCCACCACCCTGGTACCGACTTTGGCATCCTGTGGCCGGGCGATCATGGGCGGGCTGCCGGTCAGGCCGGGAACATCCAGAAAACATAAATCGCGGTAGGCATCGCCGCTCCCGAGTTGCGCTGTCCAACTGGTTTCGCCACGCGAAACCGTAATCCGGCTGGCTTTGCGCAGCACATGACAATTGGTGACCAGCCGCCCCGGCCCCACGATGACCGCCGAGCCCAGCTCCTGCGAGCCGTTGGTGTGTACCACCTCTACCTTCAGCACCCAAGCCTGCCAGTCCGGTGCGCTTTCCCGCAGCGGAATCTGCACGCGCCCCTGAATTTCCATCTTTAGTTCCCCAGCCTGCCCGTCCGGCGCGGCTTGCGTGCCTGATGGAATTTGCACACGCCCCCGAACTTCCAGCTTCAGTTCGTCCGCCTGCCCGTCCGGCGCGGCTTGAGTGCCTGCAAATGCTGTTGAGGCGAACGTCATCAGGAGCAGATAAATCAAAAATTGCATCCGTTTTCTTTCTTGCAGCGTAAGGACTTACACAGAACCCTGACAAAGGTTCAGGAGGATTCAACGTGAATATTAGGTCATGTGGTCGCGCGAATACTGCATACGATAGTGTGGTTGTAATCAGAACCGTGATGACCTATACGTGAACTCCCCTTCCCGAAATATCTGTATAGCAGTTGCTTCGGGGTGTGCTGGTCGTGGCGGGTTTTCACAGCTCCCACGGTATGGAGTGCAGGCAGTTTGTTTGCACAATCATTCAACCTTCCAAGAAGGATGACATCATGAAAACCACTCGTAAACTCATCATCGGTGCGCTGGGTACACTGTTGCTTGGCGCAACATCTTCGTTCGCGGCGGCTCCCGGCCAGGGCTGGGATGCTTTCAACGCTGGCGATGGAGAAGTCATTAACGTTATGTCCGGCGGTTACAAGGGCACCTCGCTGGGCAGCGAGCCCGGCAGCGGCTGGGACAGCTTTGCAGCGGGTGAGGGCGAACGCATTCCCGCAGCCAGCACAGGCTATCGTGGCACCTCCATGCAAACGCCCAGCGGCGAACACGATGTTTTCAGTTCCGGTTCTAACGACCGCTATTTTCAATGAGCCGTAGAAGCTCGATATCTCCCAGCGGCGGATACGATGCTTTCGGTTCCGGTTCTAACGACCTGTAACCATGCGTAATCCCCGTTGTTATGGCCTGCAAAGCCCGGTATTTCCGCCGGGCTTTTTTTGTTTGGCGCGTGCCAAGACGTGTTCCAAAAATAGCGAAAGGCTATCGAGCTGTTAAAGAATGAGTATTGGAACAAGTCTAAATCATGGCCTTAAATAGGGACACCCCGAACCCATCGGGGATGACCAATCACACCGAGGAGTACAGCATGTCTGAAAGCAAATGTCCGTTTGTACACAAAGCCGGAAGCGGCACGTCGAACCACGACTGGTGGCCGAACCAGTTACACCTCGAAATTCTGCACCAGCATTCCCCCGAGACGAGCCCGATGGGGGCAGACTTCAACTACGCCGCAGCCTTCAAGAGCCTCGACCTCGCCGCCGTCAAGCAAGACCTCAGCGCCGTGATGACCGACTCGCAGGACTGGTGGCCAGCCGATTACGGCCACTACGGGCCGTTTTTCATTCGCATGGCCTGGCATAGCGCAGGCACGTATCGCACTGGCGACGGCCGTGGCGGCGCCGGGCACGGCAACCAGCGTTTTGCGCCGCTGAACAGTTGGCCGGATAACGTCAATCTGGACAAGGCACGCAGGCTGCTGTGGCCGGTCAAGCAGAAATACGGCAGCAAAATTTCCTGGGCCGACCTCATCATTCTGGCGGGCAACGTCGCCATGGAGTCGATGGGCTTCAAGACCTTCGGCTTCGCCGGCGGACGCGAGGACATCTGGGCACCGGAGCTGGATGTTTACTGGGGTAATGAGCGCAAATGGCTGGGGGATGAGACGCGCTATTCCGGCGAACGCGACCTCGAAAATCCGCTCGCTGCGGTGCAGATGGGACTGATTTATGTCAACCCCGAAGGCCCTGGCGGCAACCCCGACCCGCTTGCCTCCGGCCGCGACGTGCGCGAGACATTTTTGCGCATGGCGATGAACGACGAAGAAACTGTGGCGCTCACCTGCGGCGGACACACCTTTGGCAAATGCCACGGTGCCGGGGATGCGGCGCTGGTCGGCGCGGCCCCCGAGGCCAGCGGACTCGCCGAGCAGGGGCTGGGCTGGAAGTGCGCGCACGCCAGCGGCATCGGCGGCGACCAGATCGGCAGCGGCCTCGAAGGCTCGTGGACACCGACTCCGACCCAATGGGACATGAGCTATCTGGACATGCTGTTCGGTAACGAGTGGGAATTGACCAAGAGTCCGGCGGGTGCCAATCAGTGGACGCCGAAACAGGCGACCAACAGCAATCTCGCGCCAGCCGCGCACGATGCATCCAAGCGGGTGCCGATCATCATGACCACCGCCGACATGGCGATGCGCATGGACCCGGTTTATGAGCCGATTGCCCGGCGTTTCCACCAGAACCCGGCAGAATTCGCCGATGCCTTCGCCCGCGCCTGGTTCAAGCTCACCCACCGCGACATGGGGCCGCGTTCGCGCTACCTCGGTGCTGAAGTGCCCGCCGAAGAATTATTGTGGCAAGACCCCATCCCTGCCGTCGATCATCCGCTAATTGACGGGCAGGATATTGCCGCGCTCAAGACTCAAGTTTTGGCATCCGGGCTGAGCGTTTCCGAGCTGGTCTCGACCGCCTGGGCATCGGCATCCACCTTCCGTAATTCCGACAAGCGCGGCGGCGCCAACGGCGCGCGCATTCGTCTCGCGCCGCAGAAAGACTGGCAAGCCAACCAGCCGGAGCAACTGGCCAAAGTGCTGGCCAAGCTCGAAGTTATTCAGAAGGGATTCGGCAAGAAAATCTCGATGGCTGATCTGATCGTGCTGGCGGGTTGTGTCGGGGTTGAGCAGGCCGCCAAAAATGCCGGTCACGCCGTGACGGTTCCGTTCACGCCGGGTCGCATGGATGCCGCGCAGGCGCAGACCGACCTCGAATCCTTCGCCGTACTCGAACCGATTTCCGATGGCTTCAGCAACTTTCAGAAGGCGAAATTCTCCGTTTCAGCCGAAGAACTACTGCTCGACCGCGCACAGCTACTGACACTTTCCGCGCCCGAAATGACGGTGCTGGTAGGCGGGTTGCGTGTCATGAATGCCAACGTCGGACAGTCGCAACACGGGGTTTTCACCCAGCGGCCAGGCGCGTTAACCAACGATTTCTTCGTCAACTTGCTGGATATGCGCACGACGTGGAAGCCGCTGTCGAAAGATGAAGAACTGTTCGAAGGCAGCGACCGCAAGACTGGCGCAAAGAAATGGACGGGTACGCGCGTCGATCTGGTGTTCGGCTCGAATTCCCAACTGCGGGCGCTGGCTGAAGCCTATGCCTGTTCGGACGCGCAGGCAACATTCGTCAACGACTTCGTGGCGGCCTGGAACAAGGTGATGATGCTGGATCGTTTTGATCTCGCGTGACTTCGGAAGACAGACCCTGAAGGGCTTAGGGAAACACTGATTTATTCAAAACCCGTCATTGCGAGCGTAGCGAAGCAATCCAGAAATCGTTGATATCGCTGACATTCTGGATTGCCGCGCTACGCTCGCAATGACGGAAGTTGAGTTAATACGGGTGTTTCCAATGGACAATCCCGATTCAACCTTCGTCGTAACCTTCACCCGTCGGGTTATCTACCAGATGGAAAGGGTGGTCGGTCGGCATGTCCATGTATTCCTGTTTGGTGGCTTCCGATTCGAAATATATCGTGACATTGCCATCGACGAGATAGGGATGACCAGCCAGATCGCCAATATCCAGGCCAGTGATCGGGTCGGTGCTGCTAAGTATTTGTGCGGGCTCGTGCAGGCGCAGACTTTGCGACTGGTCGCGCAGCAGCGCATCGGTGCCGACGTAATTGGCGACATTGAAATCGTGAACAGCAAAACCTTGATTCAGGGTGTCCATCTTTAACTCCTTAACGCACAAAGGGGAGTTTGTTTATAGATCACCCGACCCAGAACATAGTGATGTTGCTAGCATGGATTATTCCAATTTGCAATAGAAACGCGCATAAATTGCTTTGTTGTAGGAGCAGGCTTGCCTGCGATAGCAAGCATTTCGCAGGCAAGCCTGCTCCTACAATCATGCTGATTCTTTCGCGAATTGGAATGCAGCATGAGCCGTGGGGTTATTTCCTGCTTAAAGCTGTGCGGAGCGGTTTTAGTAGTTCGCCTATTTTGAACGGGTGATGCGCATCGTAAGCCACGCCCACTTGCGGCATGTTGGCCAGGCCAATTTCGCGGGCGTGTTCGACAAAGCCTTTGTTGCGCCAGAAGAATGCGCCGGGCATGGTGGTGGGAATCACCAGCACGTAAAACAGTGCGCGACCAATCACGGCGGCAGCCATGGCGGTCAGCGCCAGCGGGGCGAACAACTGCGCCGCGCCGGTGACGGTCAGGCTAACGGCCAGCACCAGCCCCAGCACCAGCAGGCCGTTGCGCAGCCAGTAGGAATAGCCGTAGGTGGTGGTTTGTTCGTAATGCGATGCGGTGCCTTCATTGATTTTTTTGTTCAAGTCGCGGGCGTGGGCGGCAAGGCCAAGACTTTCCAGCAGCAGCCCGGTGGCGGCCATGCCGCCCAGCAGCATGGCAAGGTCGGGGGTCATCGCGCCCAGTACCCAGGCCGGCAGGGCGAGCAACAGGCTGCCGAGCGCCAGGCCAGTTGCCGCGAAGGCTGCGCCTGTGTGCCAGTGATCCCAGTACGGGCGTGCCGGAATGCGGTACAGCTTGTACATGTAGTAGCCGCCAAGGCCAAGCCCCAGTAGCGCAACCACCGCGCTAACGGATTTGAGCAGCGCGGCAAACGGGAAACCGCCAAACAGGCTGAAAAATGCATAGCCGCAAAGCCCGGCGAAGAACAGCGATACCCCGGCGATTTCACGGCTGACCGGCGACAGCCGCCAGTTGTTGAACCCCCGATAGAAGCGATGCGGCTTGCCCAGATGCATGTTTAGCTTGAACAGGCCAACGCTCATCAGTACGAGCATGGCCAATACCGTGGGCAGATAAGCGGCGCTGCCTATGAATGCGATGATGGCGGAGATGTTCAGCCAGGCACCCACGGACAGCATCAAAAACGCGCCCATCACCGCCTGCACGCTGAGGGTGAAGACAATGTGCGCATTCTCGTGCGAGCCGAGCAGTTTTTTCAGATTCCAGGCGCGTTGGTAGCCGTGTTTGGGATCGAGCTGCGGCGCGAACTGGCCGGTCGCATCGTCGCGGTGATACTTTAGCGGCGTGCTGTCAACCCGTACCATGTCGCGCTGCGGAATGCGCGTTTGCTGGAAGCGGATGTTGGGGCGGGTGATGTCGGTGCGCGGAAAACCGGGTATCTCGGTTTTGGCTTGTGCCTGACCTTCGGGGATGTTTTCAATCACGCCAAAATCCAGCGCCTTGCCCAGACACGCCGATACGCAGGCGGGTTTGAGGCCGACTTCCAGCCGATCCACGCACATGTTGCATTTGGATACTTCGCCCTTGACCGGATCGAGTTGCGGCGCGTTGTACGGGCATACCCAGGTGCAATAACCGCAGCCAAAGCAGATGTCCGGGTCTTGCAGCACCGCGCCGTATTCGGCGAACTTGGTGTAGGCGCGGGTCGGGCAGCCTGTCAGGCACACCGGGTCGTCGCAGTGGTTGCAGGCCATGGAAATATTCAGGCGCTGAGTGTTTGGGTAAGTGCCGCCTTCAATAAAACCCACCGAACGGAAAGCCAGATGCGCGGGTACGTCGTTCTTTTCGGAGCAAGCCGACTCGCAGGCGTGGCAGGCGATGCAGTTGTCGGCGTTGAAGAAAAAGCCGTGCTGTTTGTAACGGTTGGGGTTGTCGCCGATTGTGGCATCGCCGTTGATGTTGAGGCTTTTTCCACGCAATGGATCGCTGGCCGACACGGTGTCGATAGGTGCGCCATAGCGGTTGTGGGTTTTGCAAACCGGGTCTTTTAGTAGCGCGTAGTCGGGTTCGTTGGGGCGGATAGGGAACATGTTGATCTCGTTAGAATTTGCGCATTTCCATCGACAGCTTGGCGGCTGCAAGCTGGTCGGAAATTTTCTCAATGCGGATGGCGGACTGCTTGTACGCAGGCTGGCGCGAGTGTGGGTCGAGCAAGCCCAAGGTCAGGCGATTGGCGCAGTCGTAAAAATGGAAGGGCAAAAACACCATGTTTTTTGGCACGCGCTGGGTGGGTTGCGCCATGGCGATCGCGTCGCCGCGCCGCGACACCATGCGTACGTACTCGCCGCGCTGGATGCCCAGTTCATCGGCCAGCGCCGGGTTGATTTCGATAAAGGGAATCGGGCTGAACTTGTTGTTGTTGCCGATTTTTCCGGTTTTGGTGCGGCCATGCCAATGCTCGATCAGCCGTCCGGTGTTGAGCCAGATGGGAAATTTGTCGTCTGGCACTTCGTTGTTGTCGATGAACGGCAGCGGGATGAGCTTGGCGCGGCCATCCGCGTAGCTGAATGTGCCGTCCTGCGTGTAGAGGCGCTTGCCGCCTTGCGGGGGCGCTTCGCCGTTGGCAGCTTGCGCGGCGGTGTAAGGCCATTGCACGCCGCGATTGGCTTCCAGCATGGCGTGGTTCATGCCTGAAATATCCGCCAGCCGACCTTTTGACAGCTCGCCCATTTCCAGAAAAATATCGCCAGCCTGTTCAAGAAATTTAACCTTGCCGTCTTTGTTGAAGCGTTCGGCGACGCGGTTGAAAATCCACAGGTCGGGCTTGGCCTCGCCGGGTGGTGGCGTGATCGGCGTAATGCGGTTGATGCGGCGTTCGGTGTTGGTCATCACGCCGTCTTTTTCCGCCCAGGTGCCAGCGGGCAGATAGACGTGCGCGTACTGGGCGCTTTCGGTGTCCTGATAGCAGTCTTGCACGGCGCAAAATTCCAGTTGTTCCATGGCTTTGCGGATGCGCGCGGTATTCGGCAGCGACGACATCGGGTTGGTGGCAATCAGCCACAAGCCTTTAATTTGTCCGGCTTCCATGGCCTGATAAATATCGGTCTGATACATACCGCGTTTTTTGGGAAAAAATTCCGGGTCCACGTTCCAGAACGCCGCCACTTCTTCGCGGTGTTGCGGGTTTTCCAGTACGCGGTAATTCGGCAGGCCGGAACACGACGACCATTCGCGTGTGCCCATGGCGTTGCACTGGCCGGTAATCGACAGCGAGGTGCCGCCGGGCTTGCCGATATTGCCGGTAATCAGCGCCAGATTATTGATGCCGACCACGCCGTCGGAACCGTGGGTGGACTGGTTGATGCCCATCGTCCAGATTTGCATCGCGGACGAAGCTTTGGCAAAAGTGCGTGCCACCACGCGTATCGTGTCCTCGTCGATGCCGCAGATTTTGGAGGCCGTTACCGGGTCGTACTGCGCCACCAGCGCACGCAGTTCTTCTATGCCGTTGGTGTTGGCCTCGATATAGCGTTTGTCTTCCAGACCTTCGGCAAAAATCACATGCATCATCGCGTTCATCAGCACCACGTCGGTGCCGGGGGTAATCGCCAGATGCATATTGGCGTTTTGCGCCAGCATGGTCACACGCGGATCGACCACGATGAGCGGGAAGCCGGATTTTTCCTGTGCTTCTTTCATGCGCCAGTAAATAATTGGATGCTGTTCCGGCAGGTTGGAACCCCAGGCGATCAGGCAGCCGGTTTTGTCGAAGTCTTCGTAACAGCCGGGTGGGCCGTCCGAGCCAAAACTGCGCTTGTAGCCGGACACGGCAGACGACATGCACAGCGTGGTGTTGCCATCGTAATTGTTGGTGCCGATGAGCCCGCGCGTGAGTTTGCCCAGGGTATAAAACTCTTCGGTGAGCATCTGCCCGGTGGAGATAATGGCGAAGGAATCCGCGCCGTGTTTTTCCTGGATGCGCACGATTTCGTCGTGCAGTTTATCCAGCGTGGCATCCCAGGTGGACGGCTGCCATTCTTCATGCCACTGGTCGCGCATCAGGGGCTTTAAGCCGCGCCCGGCAGAAGTAAACAGCTCGTGTTCGAAAATGCCTTTCAGGCATAATTTTCCACGATTGACATCCGCATCCGCCACGCCGCGCGAAGACACTGGCGTGCCTTCCGCATTCAAGCCCACCTCGATGGAACAGCCGGTGGAGCAATAGCCGCAGGCGGCGTATTTCCATTCCACCACGCCCTTGTCGGCGATTTTGATGGCGTTCTTTTTTGCGCGTCCAAACAGCATGGTTTTCCTCTTCTCAGGCGAGTCAGTTTCAGGCGGCGAGCAGTTTTCTTAATTCGGGAATACAGGAACCACAGTTGGTTCCGGCTTTGAGGGTGGTGCCCAAGGTTTCCACCGAGCCAGCACCGTTTGCGATGGCTTTTTTTAAATCGTTTTCGCCCACGCCAAAGCAGGCGCAGATAATGCGTCCGCTGTCTGGCGTGGCCTGGTTGGGTCGCCCGGACAACAAAGCAATGCGTTCATCGCCGCTGAGTTGTTGTTTTTCGAACAGTGCTTCCAGCCAGTGGCGCGGCGGCAGGGCGGCGGGGTCGCGGTCAAAGAAGCACACCAGTTCCACGCGCCCCTCTTTTATCAACGCGGCACGGTAACGGTTGACTGCACAATCTTTTAATTCGATCCAGTCGCCTGCGTTGCCAAATTCTTTACGCATCAGCTCCGGCCACTGGCAATCCTGGTCGAGGCCAGCCAGCTCGTGTCGCCAGCAAGCCTTGGCACGGATGCGCGTCCAGTAGCCGTTTTCATTGCAGACAACCGGGCGGCGTGCCAGCACAAAGCCATGCCAAGCGGCAGCATAGTGCTCTACGGCCACCGGCGCGTGCTTGAATTCGGGCTGGCCGGAGATTTCGTCGGTGACGGCGTAGATCAGTGCATCGACACGTGCTTTGGCCGAGTTCTGGTTGCTCCAGTGGATCGGGGCGAACACTGAACCGGGGCGTTGGTCTGCGCTTTCCACCACGCGTGCCAGCATTTCGCCACGCCCGTTGCGCACGCGTGCCAGTGCGCCGGATTTAACTCCGGCGTTGCGTGCATCCTGCGGATGCATTTCGATATAGGGCTCGTCGATATGCGCCAGTAATTTTGCCGCCTTGCCGGTGCGCGTCATGGTGTGCCACTGGTCACGCACGCGCCCGGTGTTGAAAATAAACGGGCGGGCGGCATCCACCGGATGCGCCGGCCCACGCGGGCGGCGGGCGATCATGCGCGCCTTGCCGTTGGCGGTGAAATAGCGGCCTTGTGCGAACAGCCGTGGTGTGCCCTGGCCGTTGGCGGCGACCGGCCATTGCACGGGTGTTAGCGTGTCGTATTCAGCGTGACTCAGTTTGGCCAGCCCAGCCAGATTGAAGTCGCGCTGGGTGTTTTCAAACGCGGACAAGGCCGCGTGTTCGCGGAAGATGGCCCCCGCGCTGGCGTAGTCGAACGCGGACGTGTAGCCCATGCGTTTGGCCACTTCGTTCACCATCCACCAGTCGGGTTGCGCCTCGCCGGGTGCGGGCATAAAGGCGCGCTGGCGCGAAATGCGCCGCTCGGAATTGGTCACCGTGCCGTCTTTTTCGCCCCAGGCAGCGGCGGGCAACAAGACATGCGCGTGGACGGCGGTGTCGGTGCTGGCGGTGACATCGGACAGCACCACGAATTCGCAATTTTTCAACGCCGCCACCGCACGGTCGGCTTCGGGCAGGCTGACTGCCGGGTTGGTCGCCATGATCCACAGCGCCTTGATGCGGCCAGTGCGCACTGCGTCGAACAGTTCTACGGCTTTGAGGCCGGGTTGTGTGGCGATGTTGGGCGCATCCCAGAAGCGACTCACGCGGGCTATGCTCTCTGGCGAAAAATCCATGTGTGCGGCCAGTTGATTGGCTAGTCCGCCGACTTCGCGCCCGCCCATGGCATTGGGCTGGCCGGTGATGGAAAACGGGCTCGCGCCAGGCAAACCAACGCGGCCTGTCGCCAGATGCACATTGATGATGCTGTTGATTTTGTCCACGCCGGAAGACGACTGATTGATGCCCTGCGAAAATAGCGTGACGGTTTTGTGTGTTTGCGTGAACAGGCGGAAAAATTCCGCTACATCCGCTTCGGCCAGGCCGCATTGCGCCGCCACCTTGGGAATGTTCAGCCCGCTGACTTCTTCCAGCGCGGTGCCAAAACCTTCGACGTGATTTTCCAGATAGCTCCAGTCAATACCGTCCTCGCGCCGCAGGTGATTGAGCAGGCCATTGAACAGCCAGGCATCGCTGCCGGGTTTGATGGCAAGGTGCAAATCGGCGATGTCGCAGGTGGCGGTGCGGCGCGGGTCGATCACCACAATTTTTAGCTGCGGACGCGATTTTTTTGCGGCGGCAATGCGCTGGAATACCACCGGATGCGCCCATGCCGTGTTGGAGCCGGTCAGCACGATCAAATCCGCCAGTTCCAGGTCTTCATAACAGCCGGGTACGGTGTCGCTGCCAAAAGCGCGTTTGTGTCCGGCCACCGGAGACGACATGCACAGACGCGAATTGGTGTCGATATTGGCGCTGCCGATGAAACCCTTCATCAGCTTGTTGGCAACGTAATAATCCTCGGTCAGTAACTGGCCGGAGACATAAAAGGCCACCGCACCGGAGCCGTGTTCTTTGATGACGCTGGAAAATTTTGCCGCCACGGTATTCAGCGCGTCGTCCCAACTGCTTTGCACGCCGTTGATTTGTGGATGCAGCAGGCGGTCGTCCAGACTTAAAGTTTCGGCAAGTGCCGCGCCTTTAGAACAGAGCCGCCCAAGATTGGCCGGATGCTCGGGGTCGCCGCGCACCGCATAGCCATCCCCCTCGCGGCTGACCAGCACGCCACAGCCCACGCCACAATAGGGGCAGGTGGTGCGGACAGCTGGTTGCTCTGCGGGCATAACAGAAATATGTTTAGTGATTAGGACAGCCGGTGTTGGGTGTCAGTGAAAGCTCCACCACGCCATTCACCACGCGCACCGGAAAACTCGCCGCGCAGCCTTCGTCGGGTGCCACGGCGTTGCCGCTGTCAAGATTGATCTTCCAGTCGTGCAGCGGGCAGGCAACTTTTTTGCCATGCACAATGCCCTGCGACAACGGCCCGCCCTTGTGCGGGCATTTGTCGCGCAGGGCAAACACTTCATCGTCCACGGTGCGGAATACGGCAATGTTGCCGTCTGGCGCAGCAATGACCCGCGCCCCTTGTTTGGGGATGTCGTCAATGCGGCCTACGGTGATCCAGGATTCGTTTTTTGTCATGGTTGCGGTTTGCATGTTTACTCTTTCAGGCGATTTCGGCGAGCGATTTGAATTCAAATGCCTGTTCGCCTTCGGCGCGGGCTTTCCACGGGTCAACCTGTGCGGGCTTTTGCGAGATCAAAAAGCGTTCAGCCAATACTTTCCGATTCGCTTCGTCTTCCACCATTTTTGTCTTGATGTGCGTGAGGCCAACGCGTTCCACCCACGGTGCGGTGCGCTCTAGGTAGTGCGCTTCTTCGCGGTAGAGCTGAGTAAAGGCGGCGCAGTGTTCCAATACCTGTTCTTCGGTTTCTACTTTGCACAACAGGTCGGTGACGCGCACTTTAATCCCGCCGTTGCCGCCAATGTGCAGCTCATAACCGGAATCCACGCACACCACGCCAAAGTCTTTAATGGTGGCTTCGGCGCAGTTTCTTGGGCAACCAGACACCGCTAATTTGTACTTGTGCGGCGTCCACGAACCCCAGGTCATTTGTTCCAGCATGACACCCAGCTTGGTGGAATCCTGCGTACCAAAGCGACACCACTCGCTGCCCACGCAGGTTTTAACCGTGCGCAGCGCCTTGCCGTAAGCGTGGCCGGATACGAAACCCGCGTCGGACAAGTCTTTCCACACCGCGGGCAAGTCTTCTTTTTTGATACCGAACAGATCAATACGCTGACCGCCGGTGACTTTCATTTGCGGCACGTTGAATTTTTCTGCCACATCGGCAATCGCCCGCAATTCTTTGGGGTTGGTCAGCCCGCCCCACATGCGCGGCACCACCGAGAACGTGCCATCTTTTTGAATGTTGCCGTGCGCGCGCTCGTTGATGTAACGCGATTGCGCGTCGTCGGTATATTCAGTCGGCCAGGCGCATAGCAAGTAGTAGTTGAGCGCGGGGCGGCATTTGTTGCAGCCGTCCGGGGTTTTCCAGTTCAGGGTGCGCATTAAATCCGGCATGGATTTGAGCTGGTTGCTGGTAATGGCGGCGCGGATTTCATCGTGCGTGTGTTCGGTGCAGGCACACAACGGTTTCTTCGATGGCGCGATGGAATAATCACCGCCCACGGTGGCGGCCAGCAGGGTTTCCACCAGCCCGGTACACGATCCGCAGGAAGAAGAAGCCTTGGTGTGCGAACGCACTTCGTCCAGGGTAAAGAGTTTTTTGGCGACAATGGCTTGCACGATGGTGCCTTTGCACACGCCATTACAGCCACATATTTCAGCACTGTCTGGCAGCGACATGATGCGCACTTTTTCATCGCCGCCACCTGCGCCAGAGTCACCCAGGTGGTGGCGACCAAACAGCAATTTGTCGCGGAAGTCGGAAACATCCGTGCCGTCGCGCATCAGTTCGAAATACCACGCGCCGTCCAGCGTGTCGCCATACAGCACGCTGCCGACCAGCTTGTTGTCTTGCAGCATGAGTTTTTTGTAAGAACCGCGCCCGGCATCCTGGAAGACGATTTCTTCAAAGCCTTCGCCGCCGCTAAAGTTGCCAGCGGAAAACAGATCAATGCCGGTGACTTTGAGCTTGGTCGAAGTCATCGAGCCGGTGTAGCGCGCAATGCCGTATTCCGCCAGATGGTTGGCGCAGACCTTGGCTTGTTCAAACAGCGGCGCAACCAGACCGTAAGCGATGCCGCGATGGTTGACGCATTCGCCGATGGCATAAATGCGCGGGTCGGTAACGGTTTGCAGCGTGTCGCCCACGCGAATGCCGCGATCACAGTGCAGTCCGGCGGATTCGGCCAGTGCCACGTTGGGGCGGATGCCGACCGCCATGACGATTAAATCCGCAGGGACGGTTTCGCCGTCCTTGAACTTGATGGCGCCGACGCGAACATTCCCCCTCCCAGCCTCCCCCGCAAGCGGGGGAGGAGTCGAAGCTCCCTCCCCACTTGTGGGGAGGGTTGGGGAGGGGAGGAGTTCTGCGGTCTGTTTTTGTAGCAGGAATTTCAGCCCCTTGGCCTCCAGATTGCCTTGCAGCAAACGCGCAGCGGGTTCGTCGAGTTGACGTTCCAGTAACCACGGTGCGATATGCACCACCGATACATTCATGCCGCGCAGCTTCAAGCCGTTGGCGGCCTCCAGCCCCAACAGGCCGCCGCCGATGACCACGGCATTTTTGTACTCGCCGGAGGCGGCAATCATCGCGTCCACATCGGCAATGTCGCGAAAACCGATTACGCCCGGCAAGTTAGCACCGGGAATCGGCAGCATGAACGGCACCGAGCCGGTGGCGATCAGCAGCCGATCGTAGCTGGCGCGGGTGCCGTCTGCGGCTTCCACCAAACGTTGCTGGCGGTCGATTTTTGTGACCATTTTCCCGGTGTGCAGCGTAATGCCGTTTTCCGCATACCACGCGCGCGGATGGGTGATGATCTGCTCGATGGTCTGCTCGCCAGCCAGCACGGGCGACAGCATGATGCGGTTGTAGTTGGGGTGCGGTTCGTTGCCGAACACGGTGATGTCGTACAGCTCGGCATTGAGCTTCAGCAACTCTTCCAGCGTGCGCACGCCCGCCATGCCGTTGCCGACCATGACCAGCTTCATTTTTTTGGGAGTTTCACTCATGCCCATTTTGCGTTTCTCCAATTTCAAACAGCGTGTTTCTTAAAGTT
>JAYUCZ010000307.1:0-6212 GCA_043740065.1 Thiobacillaceae bacterium
CTGTGACTTGTGGATGGTAATCGCCCAGCCCAAAGCGACAGGAAGCTGCTGGAAGGAACCCACTTCCTGGCGTTCAATTTTTCGTGTCTCGTAGTCATAGGTGTATTTATATTTGAACCAGGTTTCCTTTCCGACGATTAGCACATTGTCATTCCCCTGCTTTTTCACACGAATGTGATCCTGTTCCAGCCCCACCACCTCACCCAAGTCGCCATTGATCCACTGCGGCTTATTGTTTTTCAGAAAAATGAGCTTTGCGCCAACTTTCAGTTCCAGCCGATCTGATACATTCAGTTTCCATTTGTTGGCGGGCAAATTGCCAGTGATAGTTGCCTCGTAAACATGCACATCCCCAGGCAAGACATCCAGTTCGCGGGTATTGATCTTCTTCGCGGCCACATTGGTGGGCACCAGATAAATACCTGCAGCAGAGCCCTCAGATTTGTCCCTGAAGCAGCGTCTGTTGAACAGTGCCACATGCTCCCGGCAATTATCATTCAGGCGGATGTGGTTCAGTGCTTCGATAAACTCCACATCCGTCTGCCGCCTGACTTTAGCCAAGCTAACAGGAATGATTTGTTGTTCCTTGAAAACATCGGCTGAATAAAAATGATGCGACCTGTAGCGATGCGAGAAATAAACGACTTCCTCTTGGCTGCTTACTACCGGCGGCAATTGAAAAAGATCGCCAATGAATATCGTGGGCACACCACCGAATGGCAGGTCGTTGCGGCGCACGCTCTTCAAGATATTGCTCATCGCATCAACCATGTTTGGCAACACCATCGAGACTTCATCGACAATCAGGTAACGGATATTCTCAAGAACAAGACGGTTTTTTTCTTTGGGGTGAAATTTGTCGTCCGGGTCAATATGAACTGGCGGCAAGCCGAAGAATGAGTGGATGGTGTCGCCTTGCACATTGATTGCGGCAATTGCTGTGGGAGCCACCACTGCACAGCCTTCCAGCTTTTGGCACAACCACTGTATCAGCGTGGATTTTCCCGTGCCGGCCTTGCCCGTAACAAAAATAGATGGACAGCCCTGCTGTAATGCCTGGTAGATAAATTCATATTCCGGAAGAACATCAATATCCTGCAACGGCACGGCAAAGGATGTGTATTTCTTTTGCTGGCGCTTACCATGCTCAGGGATAATGGTCGCTTCAACTTTTGAGAAGTTTCTGGGCTTGGGCGCTGCGTCACCCAGAATCTCCCTGGCCAGTTTCTCGATCTTTTCCCAGATGCTCATCTGAATCCTGTTAAAGCAATAACGAGTTTTGGCAACGTGTCATTAGCGGCAAATCTCTTTCACCGCAGAAACCTGGCAGGGAGCCGTTTGACTGCACTGTAGAGAACATCTGCCAGGGGCATTTTGGACTTGGCAAAATCGATACTCAACCATCTTGGAGTGCTATTTTGAAACGAAATGTTAGACATCGTTGTTGATGCTTGCTGTCCGAATTGTTCCACGGTGCCAATAACCGCCGCCGTATGATCGACCGACGGTGAGAAACCCAAAACACGCAAAGGCGGTTAACCCGATGATGCTTACGTAATACCAGTTTATCGAACCCTCAAGGTTGAACGGTGGAATCGAATAGAGCAACAAACCGCACCACATCACCGTAACGAAAAGACTAATGAGCTGATTTATTTTTGAGACAGATATCGAGGACGGGCCAGTAAGGAAATGAACGAGCCACTCACGCGTCCCTTTGGGACGACCCCGAGAGAGAACAACTTTATATAGTGGGCCATGTACGGAGTCCTCCAGCATATTCACGTGGTATTCCCAGTTTTCCTGCCAATATTTGCTGCCGCGATTGACGCATAGCCAGCCGAAGGAAAAGACGATTCCGAGATTACACAACAGCACGGATAAATCGATCCTGTTCGCAGATGATGAAGCTTGGATTGCAACGAAGCCAGCAAGAGTGGCTGCGATAAACGTCCAAAAATAAGTGGCGCGTTTCCAATACAGATCAATCTCAAATTTCCGAATATCTAAGGCGCGTTCCAATGCCTTGACGTTAATACTGTCGCCAGAGGCTGAGTTCTTGCCGATGAACTTGGATTTATATTCAGTATCCGAAAAATCTTGAGTAGGCATGTCAGAGACCGTTATTCATTAGATCGGACATCCGCACGATTGTGCAGAACGAAGGTACGCATAATTGTGTAGCGGCTTTCAACCACGGTCAGGCGCGGTGCTCGCGCTTTCCCAATCCCTCGGCCAGCAACATCGTCACCAGCGTGTTTAACGAAGTGCCTTCTGATCGGGCGCGAGCCACCAGGCTGGCGTGCAGGCTGCGCGGCAGGCGCTGCATCAGGCGCACAGGCTCGGCAGCTTCGCCGTGGCGGGTGGGTTTCGGAATCGGTTTGCCGATGTGGGCGCGCGCCGACATCCAGGCGGAAAACGCATCGCGCGCATTGGCAAGCGCTTCTGTCTCGGTTTCGCCGTCGGACATGCAGCCGGGAAGGTCTGGAAAGCTAATCAAATAGCCGCCGCCATCGGCTTCTGTCAGTGGCTCGACCACGTGCGCGTAGGCCTCGAACGGATATGGGGACTCGACGTGCGGAACGATAATTTCACTCATGCTTGCAACTCCTTTGCCTTGTCGATCAGCGCCACGAACTGGCGCACATACACTGGCTTGACGGGTCGATGCGCCGGGACGCACACATCATCCTCCACGCCCGGGAATGAAAACACATGATGGCTTCCACCTTCGTTGCGCCAGTCGATACCCAGGCGGTTGGCAATTGCCTTCAGGTCATCAATCCGCCAATCACGCGGATTATTGCGCATCCGGGCGAGGAGTTTTTCGTGCGTACTCATGGGATTTATAGTGCCATATACGGCACTATAAATCAAAGGCGAATCAATGCGGTAACGCCATTGCCATTTATCGACGCCGCCGCATCAGCCGGTATGCCGCCGGAATCACCAACAGCGACAGCAGCGGCGCGGTAATCATGCCGCCGACCATCGGCGCGGCGATGCGGCTCATGATTTCGCCGCCTGCGCCGCCGCCCCACAGGATGGGCAGCAGACCGGCGATGATGACGGCGACGGTCATGGCTTTGGGGCGCACGCGCAAGACTGCGCCGGTGCGGATGGCATCAAGCAGATCGGGATCAGACGCGTGTCCGGCAGCTTGCTGGTCGTGCCAGGCGTTCTTCAGATACAGCAGCATAATCACGCCGAACTCGGCAGACAAACCCGCCAGCGCGATAAAGCCAACCCCCGCCGCAACGGATAAATTGAAATCCATCCAGTACAAAAACCACACGCCGCCGGTGAGTGCGAACGGCAGCGTGGCCATGATGAGCGCGGCTTCGTCGAAGCGTTTGAAGGTGAGATACAGCAGCACAAAAATAATCAGCAGGGTGGCGGGAACGACCAGTTTTAGACGTGCGTTGGCGCGTTCGAGAAATTCGAACTGGCCGGAATACGCCAGGCTGATGCCGGGTTCGAGCTTGACCTCTTTGGCCACGGCGCGGCGCAGGTCGGCCACCACCGAGGCCAGATCGCGCCCGCGCACGTCGATATACACCCAGCCGGAAGGCCGGGCGTTTTCGCTTTTGAGCATCGGCGGGCCGTCGCTGATGCGGATTTTTGCCACGCTGCCCAGCGTAATGCGACTGCCCAGTGACGTGAGGATTGGCAGCGCTTCGAGCTTGGCGGGCGAGTCGCGCCATTCGCGTGGGTAGCGCACGCTGATCGGAAAACGCGCGCGACCTTCCACGGTTTCGCCGATGGTTTCGCCGCCGATGGCGGCTGCCACTACCGACTGCACCTCGTCGATGTTGAGGCCGTAGCGGGCGGCGGCCACACGGTCGATGTCGATATCGACGTAGCGCCCGCCGGAGAGGCGTTCGGCCAGCGCCGACGACACCCCCGGCACGGTTTTGGCGACGCGCTCGACTGCAAGCGTGGCGCGGTCGATGGCGGCGAGATTCGCCCCGGCCACTTTCACCCCGATGGGGCTTTTAATGCCGGTGGCGAGCATGTCGATGCGGTTGCGAATCGGCGGAATCCATATGTTGGTCAACCCCGGCACGCGCACGATTTTGTCCAGTTCCTCGACCAGCTTTTCGGGTGTCATGCCGGCTCGCCACTCGGCGCGCGGCTTGAACTGGATGGTGGTCTCGAACATTTCCAGCGGCGCGGGATCGGTGGCGGTTTCGGCGCGTCCAGCCTTGCCGAACACGCTGGCGACTTCCGGCACGGTTTTAATCAGGCGGTCGGTTTGCTGCAACAGTTGCGCGGCTTTTTGCGCCGACAATCCGGGCAAGGCCGACGGCATGTACAGCAAATCGCCTTCGTCCAGCGGCGGCATGAATTCGCCGCCCAAGCGGCTGATCGGCCACAGCGCGGTCAAAAAAACCAGCACCGCAACCGCGATCGTGGCCTTGGGAAAACGCAGCACTTTTTCCAGCAGCGGGCGATAGGCGTTAATCAACAGCCGGTTAAGCGGATTTCTGGTTTCGTCCGGAATGCGCCCGCGTATCCAGTAGCCCATCAACACCGGAATTAGCGTGATGGATAACAACGCCGCGCCCGCCATGGCGTAGGTCTTGGTAAACGCCAGCGGGCCGAACAGCCGTCCCTCCTGCGCTTGCAGGGTAAACACCGGAATAAACGACAGGGTAATAATCAGCAGCGAAAAAAACAGCGCCGGGCCGACTTCCACCGCCGCGTCGGTCAGCACTTTCCAGCGTTCTGCACCGACCAGGTTTTCGCCCGGATGCGCATGCTGCCAGGCTTCGAGTTTTTTATGCGCATTCTCGATCATCACCACCGCCGCATCGACCATCGCGCCGATGGCGATGGCAATGCCGCCCAGGCTCATGATGTTGGCGTTGATGCCTTGATAACGCATGACGACGAACGCGGCCAGCACGCCCAGCGGCAAAGCAATAATCGCCACCAGCGCCGAGCGCACATGCCACAGGAATAGCGCACACACCAGCGCCACCACGACAAATTCCTCGATCAATTTATGCGTGAGATTGTCCACCGCACGCTCGATTAACTGGCTGCGGTCGTACACCGGCACGATTTCCACGCCCTTGGGCAGGCTGGATTTAAGTTCTTCCAGCCGCGCCTTGACCGCCGCGATGGTCTCGCGTGCGTTCTTGCCAGAACGCAAAATCACCACGCCGCCAACGGCTTCACCTTTGCCGTCCAGTTCGCTGATACCCCGGCGCATTTCCGGGCCCGTTTGAATATGCGCAACTTCGCCCAGCGTCAGCGGAATGCCGCTCGCGAGCTTCAAGGGAATCGCGCGAAAGTCGGCCAGGGTTTGCAGATAGCCCGACGCACGCACCATGTATTCCGCTTCGCCCAGTTCCAGCAACGCACCGCCGGTTTCGTTGTTGGCGGCGCGGATGGCGGCGATGACTTGACCCAGCGTAATGCCGTAGCTCGCCAGCTTTAACGGATCGGGTTGCACCTGATACTGGCGCACCATGCCGCCGACGCTGGCGACTTCGGCGACGTTGGGCAGCGCCTTTAATTCAAATTTCAGAAACCAGTCTTGCAAGGCACGCAATTGCGATAAATCGTGCTGGCCGGTTTTATCCACCAGCGCGTACTGGTAAATCCAGCCCACGCCGGTGGCGTCCGGCCCGAGCGTCGCCTTTGCACCGGGGGGCAGCCTGGCCTGCACCTGATTCAGGTATTCCAGTACCCGCGAGCGCGCCCAGTACATATCGGTGCCGTCCTCGAACAGCACATAGACGAACGAGTCGCCGAAGAACGAGTAGCCGCGAACTGTTTTCGCGCCCGGCACCGACAGCATCGTCGTCGTCATCGGGTAGGTGATCTGGTTCTCGACGATGCGCGGCGCCTGGCCCGGGTAGGTCGTGCGGATGATCACCTGCACGTCCGACAGATCGGGCAGCGCGTCGAGCGGCGTGCGCAGCACCGAGTACACGCCCCACGCGCTGAGCATCAGCGTAGCCAGCAGCACCAGGAAGCGGTTCACGATCGACCAGCGGATCAGCTTGGCAATCATGGCTTGCTCCTGGATGCCGAGGCACCAGCGGCCTTGGGCTCGGGCGCCAGCACCGTCACCGCAGTGAGCTGCGACATGCGCTGGGCGTCCATGTAGAACTCGAAGCTCACCTTGTCGCCGACGGCCAACCCGCGTGGCAGCCCACGCTGAGGCGCCTTGAAATCCATCGTCATCGCGCCCCATTTCA
>JAYUCZ010000308.1:0-6206 GCA_043740065.1 Thiobacillaceae bacterium
CCGGTGCTGGCCTCGTATCTGTTGCGCGACGTCAAGCATGAAGACCCGTGGCTGCCACGCAAACTGTTGGCCTTATACGGCCCGCTGCTCGATTGGGCCTTGCGCCGACAGCGCGTGGTGGGGATTGGCGCGGTAGTGATGTTACTGGTGGCGGGTGGGGTTTATACCCAAGTCGGCAAGACTTTCATGCCGACCATGGACGAAGGCGATTTGATCGTCGGTATCGAGAAACTGCCGTCGATCAGCCTGGAACAAAGCGCCGCGCTCGACCTGAAAATTCATCAAGCGCTGATGCAGGCGATCCCGGAAATCACCGGCATCGTCGCTCGTGCGGGCTCGGATGAAATCGGCTTGGACCCGATGGGCCTGAATCAGACCGACACCTACTTGCAACTCAAGCCCAAGAACAAATGGCGCATGCAGAGTAAGGAGGCGCTGATGGACGAGATACGCAAAGTGCTGGATGGCTTGCCCGGCATTGAATACAGCTTCACCCAGCCGATTGAAATGCGCGTGTCGGAAATGATCATCGGCGTGCGCGGCGACCTGGCCGTCAAAATTTATGGCCCCGACCTCGACAAGCTCAATGGGTATGCGAGCCAGGTCAAAGCGCTGCTCAAGACGGTTCCCGGCAATGAGGATGTGTACACAGTCCAGAACGACGGCGTGCAGTATCTGCGGGTGGCGGTTGACCGTTTGCAGGCGGGTCGTCTCGGGTTGAGCGTCGAAGAGATCCAGGATGCGCTGCGCACGCAGATCGAGGGTCAGCGGGCCGGCATCGTGATCGAAGGCAACCGCCGCACGCCGATTGTATTGCGCGGCACCGAAGCGGTTCGCATGTCGCCGGCCGAGTTCGGCGCGATGCGCATCACGACCCAGGACGGCAGCACGGTGCCCTTGACCAGCGTCGCCACGCTGGAACGCGCCGAGGGGCCGGTCAAGATCGATCGGGAAATGGGCAGCCGCTACAGCGTGGTCATCGCCAACGTCGGCGGCCGCGATCTCGTCGGATTCGTCGAAGAGGCCAAGGCGCTGGTCGCGGCCAAGCTGCCGCTGCCCACTGGGTATCGGATCACCTGGGGCGGGCAGTTCGAAAATCAGCAGCGTGCCGCGGCGCGGTTGGCGATCGTAGTGCCGGTGGCGCTCGGCCTCATTTTCGTGCTGCTGTTCGCGACCTTCGGCTCGGTGCGCCAGGCGCTCCTGATTCTGAGCAACGTCCCGTTCGCGCTGGTCGGCGGCATCGTCGCCTTGTGGGTAACCGGCGAATATCTGTCGGTACCGGCCTCGGTGGGATTTATCGCGCTGCTCGGCATCGCGGTCCTCAACGGCGTGGTGCTGGTCAGCTATTTCAACCAGTTGCAAAGCGAGGGCATGCGACTAGCCGAGGTGGTGATGCAAGGGTCGAAACGGCGCTTGCGGCCGGTGATGATGACCGCGGCGATTACCGCGTTTGGACTGATCCCGCTGCTGTTCGCGACTGGGCCGGGTTCCGAGATTCAGCGGCCGCTCGCCATCGTCGTGATCGGCGGTTTGATCAGCGCCACGGCGCTGACGCTGATGCTGCTTCCCATCCTGTATTTACGCTTCGCATTTCCGAAACGAGAGGTTTCCCATGTCTGAACTTTGCTTGATTGTGCTGTGCCCGCCCGAGGCCGAAGAAAGATTGCTCGATGTGATGCTGATGTTGCCAAACACCACAGTCTTCACCAGCAAGCCCACCGCCGCGCACGGCCTGACCCACGAGAATCTGGATCAAACCGAACAGGTGCTGGGTCGCGCGCGCGCCACCGAGGTGGAAGTGATTTTTGCGGCGGGTGACAAAGCAGCCTTGCTCGACGCGCTGCGTCAGCAATTCGTCGGTACAGGTCTGCGCTACTGGATCACACCGGTGGTCGAATCGGGAGAAATCGCATGATAGGACGTCTGTTATTGATTGGTCTGTGCACGTTTTCGGCTTCTGTATCGGCGATGCAACCGGTACATCCGCCGGGATTTTTGCCTACCGAAACTGCCCGCCCACTGCTCGAACAGGACCCCGGCGTGGCGGCCGCGCGTGCAGGTCTGGACGTTGCGCGTCAAGAGGCCGGCATTCTGGATAATTCACCTTATGAATGGATAGCCCGAGGGTCCGGCCAGCAACGTAAAGTGCAAAGTGGGCCGCGCTACAACGAATGGAGTGTCGGTATCGAGCGGACTTTTCGTTTGCCTGGTAAAGCCATAGCTGACCGCAATCTGGGCGCGGCAACGGTTAATGCAGCGGAAGCGCGGTATCGCGATGCGCAGCACGAAGCTGCGCGCGAATTGGCAGGATTGTGGGTGGAGTGGCTGGCGGGGGAGAGCGCGCGTAAATTGGCAGAACGCAATTTGCAATCGGTGCAAGAGAGTCTTGCCGCAGTGGAAAAACGCGTCCGTGCGGGCGATGCCTCGAAACTGGACGCGAATATTGCCCGTGCCGAACTGGCAGAGCAACGACGTCTGGAGAATGATGCCAAAACCCAGGCAGCCATTGCATGGGCACGCCTATCCACGCGCTTTCCGGGTGTGGCGCCTCAGCCACCCACGCTGCCCATCCCCACGCCGATTACCGAAGACGTGGCGTTTTGGCGCGAGCGCATTCTGGCGCAAAGTGATGCGTTGAAAATTGCGCAAACGCAAATCCAGATGGATCAAGCGCAAGCAGAGCGTGCCCGCAGAGACAGGATTCCCGACCCGACGCTGGGCCTTCAGACGGCTTCCGAAATTGGCGGACAGGAACACATCACGGGCGTTGTGCTGAGCCTCCCCATTCCGGGACAGGCACGGCGGTTGCGCAGCGCCAAGGCTGCCGCAACGGTGGAGGTTTCGCGTCGAGAATTTGCGTTTAAACAACGTCAATTCGAGACCGAAATTGCCAGCGCAGTAGCGTCTGCGCGAGGCGCTTATAACAGTTTGCAAATCGCCAACGAAAGTACGCTCGCGATGGAGCAGAACGCGGCGTTAATGCAGCGTGCGTACACCTTGGGCGAAGCCGATTTGCAATCCTTGCTGCTAGCCCGCCGCCAGGCAACCGCGGCCATGAACAATGCACTACAGGTGCAGGTTACGGTATTGAAAGCCTACTACGGGCTGCTCGTGGATGCACATCTGATTTGGGATTTGGAGCATGACTAGGCTAATGATCAGAGTAAAACCAGGCAAAAAACAATGAAGACTTAATAGAACTTAACAGTGGCGAGATGAAAACGGTATTGGAGATAGTTCTGTTTGCGCTGTATCCCGCCACCGCAGTATTTGCCGGCGGCGCGTTATCGCTTTGGCGGCCGCCTGGCCCACGCTTGAGCAGTGCGATTCAGCATTTCACGGCAGGGGTATTGTTTTGTGCGCTGGCAACCGAGCTGTTGCCAGACGTACTTCACCGGCGACTCCCGTGGATTACGTTGAGCGGCTTTGCGCTGGGCGTGGGTGTGATGCTGATCATGAAACATTTCACAGAAAAATTTGGCCAAAAAGGAATAACTAAAACGAGTCAACCGATTAGCCTTATTGCCACTTTGGGCGTAGATATCGCGCTGGATGGCGTACTCATCGGCGTAGGGTTTTCTGCCGGGCAAAAGCAGGGATTATTGCTCACCATAGCGTTGACACTGGAAGTCGTCTTCCTCGGTTTGTCAGGAGGGGCAGCGCTTAGAGGCGCAGGCGCTTCTCGGGCGAAAATCATTGCGATCACTGCTGGCTTCAGTGCTTTGCTTTTAGCGGGAGCGGCAGCCGGAACGATATTGTTGGCCGGAGCAACGGATGCACTCTTGGATGCGGTGCTTGCGTTTGGTCTTGCAGCCTTGCTTTATCTAGTGACAGAAGAGTTGCTGGTGGAGGCGCATGAGGTGCCTGAAAGCGCGCTGCAAACTGCAATGTTTTTTGTGGGCTTTATTGTGTTGCTCCTCATTGAAATGATGATATGAAGCTCATTGAAGCTAAGCTTATTATTTTTAGTTAAGGATCGCCCTATGGCCCAGAATCAACCCCATCAAGACCACCCGCACGGCGATGAGCATGATCACCATGATCACGCCCACGGGCATGCCCCGAAAGATTTCGGGCGTGCATTTTTGTTTGGCATCATCTTGAATTCTAGTTTTGTCATTGCCGAGGCCGTCTACGGCATCCTCAGTAATTCGCTGGCCCTACTGGCTGATGCCGGACACAATTTGAGCGACGTCCTCGGTCTATTGCTCGCATGGGGTGCCAGCACTCTGGTAAAGCGTATTCCATCAAAGCGTTTCACCTATGGGTTGCGCAGCACTTCGATCCTGGCTGCGCTGATCAATGCAGTTCTGCTGTTAGTGGTAACGGGCGGCATCGCCTGGGAAGCGCTATTGCGTTTTCGACATCCGAGCGCAGTTGAAGGCATGACCGTCATTATCGTTGCCACGTTTGGTATCGCCATCAATCTGGGCACGGCGCTTTTATTCATGTCCGGGCGTAAAGGGGATTTGAATGTGCGAGGGGCATTCACGCATATGGCCGCCGATGCTGCCGTATCACTGGGCGTGGTGATTGCCGGTTTCGCGATCATGTACACCGGCTGGTTATGGCTCGACCCTGTAGTGAGCCTGATGATTTCAGTTGTCATTGTGATAGGCACATGGGGTTTGTTGCGCGACTCGGTCAACCTCGCCTTGCATGCGGTGCCGGAAGGCATCGACCCAGATAAGGTTTACGCTTACTTAAGCGCTGTCGAGGGTGTCAGCGAAGTCCATGATTTGCATATCTGGGCTATGAGTACGACCGAAACCGCGTTGACGGTCCATTTAGTGATGCCGACCGGGTATCCGGGTGACGCATTTCGCAGCAGGTTAGTCGATACGTTGCATGAGCAATTCAAGATCGCGCATGCCACGATTCAGATTGAAATTAACGACACGCCTCATCCGTGCGTATTGGCTCCGGCTGAAGTTGTGTAATCGATCAACGTAGCCATTCCAAACTTTAGAGGCATCCATCATGACCAGCTGCTGCGAGGATAAAAGTTGTGAAGTGAGCGCACTGCGGGCGAGTCATGGCCGGGTGCTGTGGATTGTATTGTTTATCAACGCTGCGATGTTTATTGTGGAAGGCGGGGCGGGCCTGCTCGCCCATTCCACGGCGTTGCTTGCGGATGCGCTAGATATGCTGGGTGATGCGCTGGTGTATGGATTCAGCTTATTCGTACTGGCGCGTTCTGCGCGCTGGCAAGCAAGCGCGGCGCTGGTGAAGGGAAGTTTTATGCTGCTATTTGGACTAGGCGTGCTTGCTGAGGCTGGATACAAAATATTGCACCCAGTCATGCCCCGCGCGGAAATAATGGGCGCGGTGGGTGCAATCGCGTTGGCCGCAAACCTTATTTGCTTCTTTTTGCTGTATCGCCATCGCGCGGACAACTTGAATATGTCTTCGACTTGGCTGTGTTCACGAAATGACTTAATTGCCAACCTCGGAGTGCTGGCCGCAGCCGTTGGAAGTTATCTGCTCGCCTCCAGATGGCCTGACATTGCGGTTGGTGTGGTGATCGCTGGGCTTTTCCTGAGTTCGGCTTTCAATGTCATTCGGCAATCTGTGACTGCGTTACGGGCTCCCGTTATCGCCCTACCACAAAAGCCGGGCGATATTTCCGTATGAGAAGCACAATCCACAGGGTCTACCCATCATCACCAAGGCCATACAGCCACTTACGATTTATCCCGAATCAGCAAGCCTGGGATTTCGCAACCAGATATGAATAAAGGTTTGAGCATGAGCATCCAGAACACACCTACTGTCGAGTCGCCTTCATCCAGCCTCCGGATGTTGATGACGCATGAACGCTGGATCGAAGTCGGCCGCATCGTATTGACCGGCCTGATCGCGTTTTTGTATTGGCGGCAATGGGTGCCCATCGAGCTGCTGTGGGGCGCGGTTGCGATTGGTTTGTATCCGCTGGTAAAAACCGGGGTGCTCGACCTGGTACGCGAACGCAAAATTGGCACCGAGATTTTCGTGACTGTGGCTACGCTGGTGGCGATGTTTGGCGGCGAAACCGTCGCAGGCGCGGTGCTGATGGTGATTATTTTGATCGCGGAATTCATTGCCGATTTGAATATGGATCGCGCGCGTGCGTCGATCAAGTCGCTGATCGGCTCGGTGCCGCAGGTGGCTTTGATGCGCGGCGCGGCGGGTGAACGCGTGGTACCGATTGAGCAACTCAAAACCGG
>JAYUCZ010000309.1:0-2594 GCA_043740065.1 Thiobacillaceae bacterium
GATGCAGCCTGGTGGTTGAAAAACGATCGAATGCATCCTAAGAAGTTCAGCGGGTAATTGAAGTGTTTTCAAGGCGAAAACCACCTGGCTGGATAGAAAATCTAAGGAGCAATCATGCCCAAGATGAAATCCAAGAGCGGCGCTGCCAAGCGGTTCCGTGCCCTGGGTAGTGGCAAGTTCAAGCGTGCCCACGCTTTCATGCGTCACATCCTCACCAAGAAAACAACCAAGCGTAAGCGTCAGTTGCGTGGCACGTCTGTTGCCCATGCCGCAGACCAGAAGGCCATGCGCAAAATGTTGCCATACGCATAAAGGAGGATAGAACATGCCACGCGTAAAAAGAGGTGTAACGGCTCGTGCGAGCCACAAAAAGATACTTGATTTAGCCAAAGGCTATCGCGGTCGCCGCAAGAACGTATTCCGTGTCGCCAATGAGGCAGTGATGAAAGCGGGGCAATACGCCTACCGCGACCGTCGCCAGAAAAAGCGTCAGTTCCGCGCCTTGTGGATTGCCCGTATTAACGCGGCAGCCCGTGAGTGCGGCCTGTCCTACAGCGTATTCATGAATGGCCTGAAACGCGCCACGATTGAAGTGGATCGCAAGGTGTTGGCTGATATCGCCGTGTTCGACAAAGAAGCTTTTGCGAAACTGGTGGATCAGGTAAAAGCCGGCCTCCCCGCTTGAGTGATGCAATGATGAAAAAGAGGCCGCAAGGCCTCTTTTTTGTTGGTGCGGTGAATTTAGTCAGACTGTTTGCGGACGAAAGAGTATGCGCAACCCGAATGAAATTGTTGCAGAAGCGTTAGGTGCCATTCGTGGCTGCCAGGATTTGAACGCGCTGGAATTGGTCAAGGCACGCTTCCTGGGCAAGCAGGGCGCGTTAACAGAATTGCTGAAATCTTTGGGTGGCATGCAGCCCGAAGAGCGTAAAAAGGCCGGTGCGCGTGTCAACGAAGCCAAGCAGGCTATCGAATCGGTGCTGAAAATGCGCCGTGATGTCTTGCAGGAGGCGGAACTTGAACGCAAACTCAAGGCAGAAACCATTGATGTCACGCTGCCCGGCAGGGGGCGCGGGCATGGTGGCTTGCACCCGGTGACGCGTACGCTGGAACGTATCCAGGCGTTATTCCGTTCCATGGGATTTGAAGTCGCCGAAGGCCCGGAAATCGAAACTGATTTCTACAACTTTACGGCCTTGAATATTCCCGAAAACCATCCCGCCCGTGCCATGCACGACACGTTTTATCTCCAGTCCGGAGAAGTGCTGCGTACGCATACCTCGCCAGTGCAGGTGCATTACATGCAGTCGCACCAGCCACCGTTTCGCATCATCGCGCCGGGGCGGGTGTACCGCTGCGATTCCGACGTGACCCACACCCCCATGTTCCATCAGGTCGAAGGGCTGTGGGTGGATGAATCTGTATCGTTTGCCGATCTGAAAGGCGTGCTGGCGGATTTTATGCGGCGCTTTTTTGAGGTGGATGATCTGGCCGTGCGTTTTCGGCCTTCGTTCTTTCCGTTTACCGAACCTTCGGCAGAAATGGATATCGGCTGCGTGATGTGCGGCGGTAGCGGGTGTCGTGTTTGTTCGCACACCGGCTGGCTGGAAGTGCTGGGTTGCGGCATGGTGCATCCCAACGTGTTTGGTCACGTGAATATCGACCCGGAAAAATATCTGGGGTTTGCGTTTGGTTTGGGCGTGGAGCGCCTGGCCATGCTGCGTTATGGCGTGGATGATCTGCGTTTGTTTTTTGAAAATGACCTGCGCTTCCTGGCGCAGTTCAAGTAAGGGCGGCGACGATGCAGTTTCCTGAATCCTGGTTGCGTACACTGGTCAATCCACAATTGTCCACCGCCGATCTCGCCCATCAGCTCACCATGGCGGGGCTGGAAGTCGAGGCTGTACGGCCCGCTGCCCAGCCTTTCTCCGGTGTCGTCGTGGCCGAAGTCATTTCGGTTGAGCCACATCCCGATGCGGATCGTTTGCGTGTGTGCAAGGTGAATGTTGGTGAATCTCACCCACTGCAAATTGTCTGTGGTGCAGCCAATGTGGCAGCGGGGCAGAAAGTGCCGTGCGCACGCGTCGGTGCAACGCTGCCAAGTATGGAAATTCGCCAGGCCACGGTGCGTGGCGTTGAGTCCAGCGGCATGTTGTGTGGCGCCAGTGAGATTGGGATGCCTGACAAACTGGATGGTTTGCTGGTGTTGCCGGATGATGCGCCAGTTGGTACCGATATCCGCGAATATCTGGCGTTAGATGACAAGCTGATTACGCTCAAGCTCACGCCTAACCGCGCCGATTGCCTGAGCGTGGCTGGTGTGGCGCGGGAAATCGCTGCGATTACCGGAAACAAGGCGTACCTGCCTTTGCATCCGCCGGTCATGCAGGAAATTTTTGACCGTCCGGAAATCGAAGTCAGGGCGGTGGATGCCTGCCCGCGTTATGCCGGGCGGATCATCAAGGGCATTAATGCAAACGCGCAAACGCCGGACTGGATGGCGACGCGACTGGAACGTTGTGGGGTTCGCCGCATTTCCGCGCCAGTCGATGTGACCAATTATGTGCTGCTCGAACTCGGCCAGCCCATGCATG
>JAYUCZ010000310.1:0-6195 GCA_043740065.1 Thiobacillaceae bacterium
AGACCGGCGGTGAGCATGTCTTGCACAGGCTTGGAAAGATTAAGCAGCCGCAGCAGGTTGGAGACGGCGGCGCGGGATTTGCCAACCGACTGCGCAACGGCATCGTGAGTCATGCCGAATTCCTGGATCAGGCGTTGCAAACCATGCGCCTCTTCGATGGCATTGAGGTCTTCACGCTGGATGTTTTCGATCAGCGCCATGGCGGCGACGGCTTCTTCAGGCACGTCCTTGACCAGCACCTGCACTTCGGTGAGTCCGGCGCGTTGGGCGGCGCGCCAGCGGCGTTCGCCGGCGATGATTTCATACTGAGTGCCGACGGCGCGCACCAGTATCGGCTGCATCATGCCTTGTTCGCGGATGGATTCGGCCAGCTCGTCGAGCGCGGTTTCGTCAAAGTGCGTGCGCGGCTGGTAGCGCCCCGGCTTGAGTTGCGAAATGGCAAGTTGGCGCAATTCGCCCTTGTCGGTTGCGCCGCTGTTGTCGCCACCCAGCAGCGCATCCAGCCCGCGCCCCAGTCCCTTCATCTTTACCATAATCGTGCCTTTCAGTTTGTGTGCGGCGTGGTGTTTAACGTGAAACTCGCGTAGCGAAACTCAATCGCCCTCTCCCCCTGGGAGAGGGCGGGGTGAGAGAACGGACACGGCGCGAAAGCGTTTCATTTTCAAGAACGGCATCTCGCCATGTCCGTTTGAATGCCGTAGCGCAGGAGGATTTCTTTCGCCAGTTCCAGGTAGGCCACCGCACCCTTCGCCGATGGGTCGTACACAATGCCGGGCAAGCCGTGGCTGGGCGCTTCGGCCAGCCGTACGTTGCGCGGAATGACGGTGTTAAGCACCTTGTCGCCAAAGTGATTTTTCAGCTCGCCCGCGACTTGTTGCGCCAGCGTGGAACGCGGGTCGTACATCACGCGCAGCAAGCCTTCGATTTCGATGTCGGGATTAAGCCGCTGTTTGATTTTTTTGATGGTGGCGACCAAATCCGTCAGCCCTTCCAGCGCGTAGTACTCGCACTGCATGGGGATCAACACGGCGTGTGCGGCGGTCAGGCCATTCACGGTGAGCAGGTTCAAGGTCGGCGCGCAGTCGATCAGCACAAAATCGTATTCGTTGGCGACTTTGGCCAGTTGCGTTTTAAGGCGGAATTCGCGCTGCTCAAAGTCCACCATGTCGATCTCGCTGCCCGCCAGTTCGCGGTTGGCGGGAATCACGTCAAACCCGCCGCGCACCGAACGCAAACGGCTGGATGCAATGTCGGCCTGTTCCAGCAACACCTGATAGGTGGTGGGCATGGCGGTACGTTTTTCCACGCCCGCGCCCATAGTGGCGTTGCCCTGCGGGTCTAAATCCACCAGCAGCACGCGCTGGCCGTGCTGCGCCAGCCCGCAGGCCAGATTGACCGCCGTGGTGGTTTTACCGACCCCGCCCTTTTGATTGGCGATTGCAAGAATTCTGCTCATATTTTTCCGTCAAACCCCACAAAGAGGACATGAGGACAAGAGGTTTTTTGCATTCGGTTTCCCTCCTGTCCTCTTGTCCTCCTTGTTCACGCTATTCAAGAACGTGCGCCATCAACACCACACAACGTTCTGCATTCAAGCCCGGCACATTCAATTGCAAAATCTCACTCACCCGAACATCAGCAGGCAAGGCAGCAATTTCTTCGGCTGGATGTTTGCCTTTCATCGCCGTCCAGCAGCCATCGGGTTTAAGCAAATGCCGGGTTAATCCAACAAAATCCGCCAGGCTGGAAAAGGCGCGGGAAACGATGGTATCCGCACCGTTTTCCAGTACCACTTCTTCCACCCGACAGCCTTCTACACGCACGTTAGCAAGCGCTAACTCTGCCGAAACCTGGCGCTGAAAGGCGGCCTTCTTGTCCACTGTCTCGATACTGACGACCTGCCAATCTGGCCTGAGCATGGCCAGCACCAGCCCCGGCAAACCCGCCCCACTCCCCACATCCACCACCAGCGGGCCGCGCACATGCGGCAACACCGCCAGGCTATCCAGCAGATGATGCGTGACCCATTCATCGGGGTGTCGCAACGCGGTCAGGTTATACACGCGGTTCCATTTCGCCAGCAGTTGCAGGTAGGCCAATAGTTTTTCCTGCGTGGCCGCATCCACACACAAACCCAGCGCGGTGATTCCTGCCACCAATTGCTGCGCCGGGGTCATGGTTGGGGTCATGCGAATTTTTTCGCGCTATCTGCATCAAGCCTGAAGCCACGCTTGGCGTAAATCATCAACACTGAAATCGCCGCCGGGGTAATGCCTTGCAAGCGCGAAGCTTGCCCCAGAGTTTCCGGCTTGTGCTGGTTCAGGCGCTGGCGCACTTCTATGGACAGGCCGGTAAGCAACATATAGTCAAAATTATCCGGCAGTTTCAGTTCTTCCTGCTCGCGATGACGCTCGACCTCCTCTTTCTGGCGCTCGATGTAGCCTTGATATTTAGCCTGGATTTCCAGTTGCTCGATGACCCGCTCATCGGTTTCGCCGGGCAGTCCGCCTGGCACTTTCATCAACTCGGCATAGCCTACGCCGGGGCGGCGCAACAACTCGTAGAGGCTGTATTCATGCTCAATCGCTTTGCCTAAAATGGCCTCGGCCTCAGAGGCGGGCAGGGTTTGGGGCCTTACCCAGGTTGATTTGAGCCGCTCCGATTCGCGTGCCAGCGCCTCGCGCTTGCGATTGAATGCGCCCCAACGCGCATCATCCACCAGCCCAAGATCGCGCCCGATTTCCGTCAGCCGCGCATCGGCGTTGTCTTCGCGCAGGCTCAGGCGATATTCGGCGCGGCTGGTAAACATGCGATACGGCTCGGACACGCCGCGTGTAATCAGGTCATCGACCAGCACGCCCAAATAGGCTTCGTGCCGTGCCGGATGCCAGGCTTCTTTTTGCTGCGCAAAGCGTGCGGCATTCAGCCCCGCCAGCAAACCCTGCGCCGCCGCCTCTTCGTAACCGGTGGTGCCATTGATCTGCCCGGCGAAAAACAACCCGGCAATGGACTTGGTTTCCAGCGAAGCCTTCAGATTGCGCGGATCAAAATAGTCGTATTCGATGGCATAGCCGGGACGCAGGATGTGGGCGTTTTCCAGACCGGGGATGGACTGCACGGCGGCTAGCTGAATGTCGAACGGCAGCGAGGTAGAGATACCGTTGGGATAGACTTCATGGGTATCCAGCCCTTCGGGCTCCAGAAAAATCTGGTGGCTGGTTTTGTCGGCAAAGCGGCTGACCTTGTCTTCGATGGACGGGCAATAACGCGGCCCCACGCCCTCGATCACGCCGGTAAACATCGGCGAGCGTTCAAACCCGGAACGGATGATGTCGTGGGTGTGGGCATTGGTATGGGTAATCCAGCACGACACCTGACGCGGATGCATGGCGCGATTACCCATAAAGGAAAATACCGGCACGGGTGTGTCGCCCGGCTGTTCCTGGCACTTTGTCCAGTCGATTGTGCGGCCATCAATGCGCGGCGGGGTGCCGGTTTTTAGTCGCCCCGCCGGCAAACTCAGCTCGCGCAAACGGTACGCCAGCGAACGCGCAGGCGGATCGCCCGCTCTACCCGCTTCGTAATTTTTTAGCCCCACATGAATCAGCCCGGCCAAAAAAGTGCCCGTTGTTAACACGACCGAACGTGCCGAAAATTCAATGCCTAGCTGGGTTTTAACGCCCGCAACACGGTCGCCCTCAACCACCAGATCATCGACCGCCTGCTGAAACAAGCTGAGATTTGGCTGGTTTTCCAAACGCCCACGGATCGCCGCCTTGTAGCGCACACGGTCTGCCTGGGCGCGGGTCGCGCGTACCGCCGGGCCTTTGGAAGCGTTCAGCGTGCGAAACTGGATGCCGGACTCATCGGTGGCAATCGCCATCGCGCCGCCCAGCGCGTCCACTTCCTTGACCAGGTGCCCCTTGCCCACGCCGCCGATGGACGGATTGCAGGACATCGCCCCCAGCGTTTCGATGTTGTGCGTCAGCAGCAGGGTTTTTGCGCCCGTGCGCGCAGCCGCCAGCGCGGCTTCCGTGCCGGCATGGCCACCACCCACCACGATCACATCGAATTGTTCGGCAAATTTCATCCTAGAAACCGTAGTTGGGCGCATTCGAGTGTGCGGTTTTCGGGTTGTCTGGCAAGGCGCGATGAGGCGGCTGGCTAATGCCAGCAACGAAGAGCAACGCGGCCAGACGACCCGAAAACCGTGCAATCGGGTGCGTAGCGCGCTCACCCAGATGATGAAGGTGCGCGTGACCCGGAAATTCAATATTCATGCGGTGTTCCTTGCGTTTGGAAGCGGTCAACTGCGGTTTTTAGGATGGCGTTGCGAATTCTACGCGAAAGCCGATTTTCACGCCTGACGTTTCACGTGAAACACCGACCTGGCCGCCTGAAGAAAACCCGGATGTCGGGCAATATGCCCGCCATGAACCCCTCCGCCAGCGCATTAGCCCACGCCTATCCGGTCATTCTGGAGCTTTCCGAAGCGGCGCGGGATTCGCTGCTATCGGCATTAACTCCGCTTAACCTGCCCGCTCACACCCTGATATTTGACGAACGACAATTATGCGGCGGCTTCCCTTTCGTTATCTCGGGTGCGATCCGCGTTATCAAGGCCGCCCCCAATGGCCGCGAGCTTCCGCTCTACCGGGTACTGCCGGGCGAAACCTGCTTTATCACTGCAAGCTGCCTGCTGGGGCAGCATGCATACAATGCACGCGGCGAAACCGAAACCGACACACGGATTTTGATGCTGCCCAAGCCGGTATTTGAAGAAATGCTGGCACACGCGCCATTCCGCCGCTTTGTTTTCCTGCTGTTTGCGGAGCGGGTTGCCGATCTAATGCAACTGGTGGAGGAGGTCGCTTTCATGCGCCTGGGCCGGCGGCTGGCGGCGCTACTGCTGGGCCATGGTCGCGAAATACGCACCACCCACCAGCAACTGGCGCAGGATTTAGGCAGCGTCAGGGAAATCGTCAGCCGCTCGCTGAAAGGCTTCGAACACCAGGGTTTGGTCAAGCTGGGTCGGGAAAGCATCGCAATACTGAACCCTGCCGGGCTTAGGCAGATTGCGGATACCGCACCACAGTAAAGGGCGCAGCAAAGCTTGTGTAACCCAGGTTACAGACCCCGCCCCCTTCTATTTGGTGAAATGCGTTCTCCCTAACCACAACAGAAGGAAACCCCCATGAAAGCCAATGTAGGTGGAATCGACCGCGCTCTGCGCATCATTGCTGGCCTTGCCCTGCCCGCACTCACCCCGACCGGGATGATCGGTGTCTGGGGCTGGATCGGCGTTGTCCCGCTGGCAACCGGGCTGATCGGCTGGTGTCCGGTTTATCCAATACTGGGTGTCAGCACCTGCCCAGTGGAAAGCGCCAATAGTTAAGCCCGCAGGGCAAGTGCCACGGCGCTTGCCCGCTGCGCCGCGCCCGGCGCATCGCCGTGCAGGCATAGCGTATCCGCACGCAACAGCAAGCTCCCACCATCCAACGTAACAATCGGCTCGCCACGCGCTATTGCCAGCGCCTGCGCCAGCGCTTGTGCGGGGGTTTCCAGCAGCGCATCGGGCTGACTGCGTGGTGCCAACAGGCCGTTTTGCAAATAACGCCGGTCGGCAAACGCCTCCTCCAACACCACCAAGCCCGCCTCACGCGCCCAGCCAACCAGCGGAGAACCCGCCAATGCCACTAGCGCCAGTTCGGTATTTTTAATGGCCACGATGACCGCGTCAGCGGTTTCCCGGTCGGTCGCCGCCCGGCTATAGAGTGCGCCATGCGGTTTCACGTGAAACAGTTTTACTTTCAAGCCAGCCGCCACCGCCATCAAAGCCCGCGTTTGTTCCTCCACCCAGCGAGAAACGTCCCCCGGCGAGGCTTGCATGGCAAGCCGCCCGAAATTGGCCGGATCGGGGTAGGACGGATGCGCGCCCGCTTTGGCACCGGACTCCCTTGCCAGCAGCAAAGCCGCACGCATGGAAGCCGCATCCCCGGTATGCCCACCACAAGCGATAGAAACCCGATCGACATAAGGCATCAACAGCGCGTCAGCGCCGCCCTCGCCTATATCAGCATTTAACTCAATCATTTAGCCACGCGGATTCAAGTTCGAAGTGCAACGGTTAACGGGATATTGGTGTAGCGCATTTCTAGCCCGAAGAATACCTCGTGTGGCGTTCTGAATCCCAGC
>JAYUCZ010000311.1:0-6166 GCA_043740065.1 Thiobacillaceae bacterium
TTTTGGCAAAGCCGTCTATGAGCTGTTCAGCTCGATGCGCTTTGCCATCACCCTGCTGACCCTGCTGGCGATTGCGTCCATTATCGGCACGGTGTTGAAGCAGGCCGAGCCGTACAACAATTACATCATCCAATTTGGGTCGTTCTGGTTCGAGTTTTTCCTGGCGCTGGGTTTGTACGACGTGTACCACGCCGCCTGGTTTCTGCTGATTCTGACCTTTTTGGTGGCCTCCACCAGCCTGTGCATTTACCGCAACACGCCAGGCATGTTGAAGGAAATGAGAAGCTTCCGCGAGCATGTCACCGAACAATCACTGGCCGCGTTTTCGCACAAACAATCCGTTACCCACACGCAGCAACCCCAGGCACTGGCCGACAAAACCGCCGCCTATCTGATCGGGCAAGGCTTCAAAGTCAAAACCAACGTGCGCGAAGACGGCGTGTTGATCTCGGCCAAGCGCGGCGCGGCCAGCCGCTTGGGGTATCTGCTGGCGCATTCGGCCATTGTGCTGATCTGCATTGGTGGCCTGCTGGACGGCAATCTGGTGTTTAAAGCCCAACAAGTGCTGGGCACAAAAAAATCGAGACCCGCGACATTCCGCAAAGCCAGGTATCCGCCATCAGCCGTTTAAGCCCCGACAACCCCTCGTTTCGGGGCAGCGTGCAAGTTCCTGAAGGCGGTACGGCGGATGTCGTGTTTTTGAACGTGGACAATGGTTATCTGGTGCAGGATTTGCCGTTTGTGGTGAAGCTGAAGGATTTCCGCATCGAGCATTATTCGACCGGGCAACCCAAGCTGTTCGAGAGCGATCTGGAATTGCTCGACCTCAAAGGCAAGAAAATCCGCGAGGCCACGATTGCCGTCAACAAACCTTTGATACAAGACGGCATCGCCATTTATCAGGCCAGTTTTGGCGACGGCGGAACGCGCCTCAACATCCTCGGCTGGAATCTGTTTGCGCCTGCCGCAGAGCCTTTCGAGATCAAAGGCGAAGTGCATAAATCCGCGCACCAAATTGACCAGCAGCGCGATGGATTACCAGCTCGAATTCACCGATTTCCGCCTGTTCAATATCGAAAATATTGGCGGCGAGCCGCCCAAACAAAACGCCATGAGCGTGAAAAGCGACAGCAAATCGCTGCATAACGTTGGCCCCAGTTACCAGGTCAAAGTGCGCAACCCGCACGGCGAGGCCAAGGAATACCACAATTACATGCTGCCGGTAACGCTGGACAAGCGCGTGTATTACCTGTCCGGCGTGCGCGAAAGTCCCAGCGAGCCGTTCCGCTACCTGCGCATTCCGGCGGACAGCAACGCCAAGATAGATGGCTTTATGCGCCTGCGCGGCGCGTTGCAAAACCCGGCCGCACTGGATGCCGCCGCCGCAAAATTTGCCGCCGGGGCATTGTCGCCCGGCGAGCTGGGCAGCCCGGTCGCCGCCAAGCTGGAAGGCAGTGCCCGCAACATTCTCGGCCTGTTTGTACAAGGCGGCTACAGCGCCATGGGGCGTTATATCGAAACCAATGTTCCCGAGGCTGAACGCAAAAAAGCCACCGAAACCTTTTTGCGCATTCTGGAACTGTCCGCATTCGAAGCCCTGAAAGCCGCCGACGCAAAGGCCGGGTTGCCCATCCCGGCCACCGATGATGCCAGCGGATTTTTCATCCGCGACAGCCTGAACGCCTTCTCCGACCTGTTTTTCTACGGTGCGCCGACTTATCTGCAACTGCAAAGCTTTGACCAGGTGCAGGCTTCCGGCCTGCAAATCACCCGTTCGCCCGGCCAGAACCTGGTGTATTTTGGTTCGCTGCTGCTGGTGCTGGGCATTTTTGCCATGTTGTATATCCGGGAACGCCGCGCCTTTGCGCTCGTCAAACCGGGCGAAATGCTGTTTGCCTATTCCACTGCCCGCAAAACGGTTGATTTTGAGCAGGAATTCGCCAACCATAGTGCCGCCATCGAATCGCTGGCCAAGCCGCCGCCCGTCCAGGAATAAGCCAAGGAATAATTTATGGAACTTACCATCAACCGCCCCAGCCCATTTCTGAAACGCCTGGCGCTCGCAGACTGGCTGTTTGCGCTAGCACTCACCATCGGCGCGGGCATCGCGTTTTATCTTTACGACCCGTGGATGGATATCTACGAAGAAGCCATTCTGATCGCCACCGTGCCAGCGCTGACCTGGCTGGGCTGGTTCTGGAAGCCGATCCGGCTGTTTACAGCGGTGTCGTTCGGCGCGGCCTTGCTGGCGATTTATTTTTATCATGGCGACCTCGCCCGCATGGAGCAGGCGTTCTTTCTCAAATACCTGATTTCCAGCCAGGCCGCCATCATGTGGATGAGCGCACTGATCGTGTTTGCCACGGTGGCTTACTGGATCGGGCTGCTGGCCAAGTCGGAGTTTGCCGCCAAAACCGGCACGGCGCTGACCTGGAGTGCCGCCGCCATGGGGCTAATCGGCCTGTTGGTGCGCTGGTACGAAAGCTATCTCATCAGCCCGGACGTGGGGCATATCCCCATTTCCAACCTGTACGAAGTGTTCGTGCTGTTTACGCTGATGACCGCGCTGATGTATTTGTATTACGAAAACCGCTACCAGCAGCGCAGCATGGGCGCGTTTGTCATGCTGGTGCTGTCGGCGGCGGTCGGCTTTATCCTCTGGTACACCTTTGACCGCCAAGCGCACGAGATTCAACCGCTGGTGCCGGCGCTGCAATCCTGGTGGATGAAAATCCATGTGCCGGCCAATTTTGTCGGTTACGGCGCGTTCTCGATTGCCGCCATGGTCGGCGTAGCTTGGCTGCTGGCCGACAAGGGCATTCTGGCTTCGCGCCTGCCCAACCTGGAGGTCATGGACGATGTCATGTACAAGACCATCGCCATCGGCTTTGCGTTCTTCACCATCGCCACC
Source organism: Thiobacillaceae bacterium (assembly GCA_043740065.1). GTDB lineage: Bacteria > Pseudomonadota > Gammaproteobacteria > Burkholderiales > Thiobacillaceae > UBA6918. The sequence goes on from JAYUCZ010000311.1 coordinate 2,912, forward strand.
ATTCTTGGCGCAATGTGGGCGGCGGAGGCCTGGGGCGGTTACTGGAGCTGGGACCCGAAAGAAACCTGGGCGTTAATTGTCTGGCTAAACTACGCAGCCTGGCTGCATCTGCGCATGGTCAAAGGTCTGCGCGGCAAGCTGCTGGCCTGGTGGGCAGTGGTGGGCTTACTGGTCACCACCTTCGCGTTTCTGGGGGTCAACATGTTCCTGTCCGGCCTGCATTCTTACGGCACGCTGTAAGGCACACAACGGCGAGGGTAAGCGCATGGACAAAAAACTGATCCAGAGTCTGGTGGATGCGCATCCTGAAGCATTCGCACTGGTCGATGAACAGTTCAGTATCGTTGCCTGCAACCGCAAATATGCCGAGGCTTACACGCACCTCGATGCGGTTGATATCGTCGGCATGAAATGCCATGAGGTCTCGCACAAGTCCGAGAACACCTGCGAGATCAACGGCGAGGAATGCCCACTATCACGGGTGTTCCGCGAGCAGGAACAGATGCAGGTCATCCACCGCCATTTCGACCGCAACCACGACCCAGAATATGTCGCCATTCACGCCAGCCCGGTATTCGATGACAACGGCAAAATCCTGTACATGGGCGAAGGCATGCACCCCATCAGCAAGGAGGCCAAGCTGATTTTTGACGAGCAGAAAATGGTCGGCTGCTGCCCGTCATTTACCCGCGTACTGGACAATTTGTGCATGGTGGCAGACACCGATGCGCCGGTGCTGATCCACGGCGAAACCGGTACCGGCAAGGAAATGGCCGCGCAGCTATTGCATCGCAAGTCTTCACGCGGGACGATGGAAATGATTACGCTGGACTGCACCCAGTTCAACGAAGAAATGTTTATCAACGAACTGTTCGGCCACGAGCCAGGCGCATACACTGGCTGCGTCGGCCAGAAAAAAGGTCTGGTGGAACTGGCGCACAAAGGCACGCTGTTTCTGGATGAAATCGGCGAAATGCCGCTGTCCATCCAGGCCAAGTTTTTGCGCGTGCTGGAATCCGGCGCCAAGGAAATCAAATCCGACTTCCGCGTCATCGCCGCCACCAACCGCGACCTGAAACAATTGGTAGAAAAAGGTCTGTTCCGTTCAGACCTTTATTACCGCATCAACTGCATGCAAATCGAACTGCCGCCACTTCGCCACCGCAAAGACGATCTGCCAGAACTGATCCGGCACTTCCTGTCGCGTAAAGTCATGGCGCATAGCGCGAGCATTTCCAACGCAGCGCTGGATACCCTGAAACGCTATAACTTTCCTGGCAACATGCGCGAGCATTTTCACGGTAGCCGCCGCCTGACCGCCAAAGCACTCAAGATCAGCGAGCGCACTTTGTACCGTCGGCTTAAAGAAATTAACCTCTGACATTCTGCCTTGCATGGCAGACCTGTCTGCCATGTCATGTCACAGACTTGTCCGCGCTCACTCAATACAAAACAATATTATGTTTAATATCAGCATGTTATGTGATTATGTCGTTGTGGCATGGTCATTGCTGAAGTGTTAGCTGTTGTCCTCTACCCCTTCCGGCTCCCCCTTTGCCGGAGGGGATTTTTTACCAGGATTTACATTTTTTTCTCAACGGCTAGAGCATGATTCAAATTTGCCCGCCCCCGGCGAAACCAGAACCTGCCCAGCCATACAAAATTTCTCTGTGCAAAATTTCTCTACGCAAGATTTTGCGCAATAGGTACAGATGCCGGCAGCCGGTGCTGCTTCTGCACCTTCCACCACACCGGCAAAGTAATTCTTATTTTTCGAGGAGAACTGCATGAACGCAACACGCAGAAACGTACTGAAAGGAGCAGGCGGTTTTAGTGCCCTGTCAGTCGCCGTGGCCGCTGGCCTGCTCAAGCCAACCCAGGTGCTGGCTAACTGGAACCAGGCTGGCTTTAGCGCCACCAAGGCCGCCGATGCCATGTCCGCAATCGGCGCGGCAGGTGCTACCGAATCCAAAGACATCATCATCAAAGCGCCGGATATTGCCGAAAACGGCGCGGTGGTGCCGGTGGAAATCACTGTCAACCTGGCCAATGTCGAGTCCATCGCCATTCTCGGCGAAAAGAACACCACACCGCTGGTTGGCCAGTACAACCTGACCGATTTTGACGGCTTCCTTTCCACCCGGATAAAAATGGGATCCACCGCCAACGTGCGCGCCATCGTCAAGGCTGGTGGCAAGTACTACACGGCGGCCAAGGAAGTAAAAGTCACTGTTGGCGGCTGCGGCGGCTAATCCCCAGGAATCTCAAGGAGAAAATTATGGCAATCCCAATGAAAGTGCGTGCCGGCAACGGCGAGATCAAGGTGCTGGTTTCGCATCCTTCCGAAAACGGCCTGCGCAAGGACAAGAGCGGCGCGTTGATCCCCGCCCACTTCATCAAAAACTTCAGCGTCGCGGTGAACGGCAAAACCGTACTCGATGGTCAGTGGGGCGGCGGCGTATCCAAAGACCCCTACCTGGCGTTCAAGGTCAAGGGCATGAAGGCAGGTGACAAAGTCACCGTCAACGCCAAAGACAACACTGGCGACAAGGCGACGGTGGAAGCAGCCGCTGCTTAAATAACTGTTAAATAACTGGAGGGCTGCCAACGCAGCCCTCTTTACGGGAGAACTTCAACATGAAAAAATTATTTTAGGGCTTGTACTCTGCCTCGGTTTCAGCGCCGTTCAGGCCGACGACACCAAATTCAGCACCCACCTGCACGCCAAGTTTCACCACAGCGCCTGCCTGGCCTGCCACCAGTTTGAAACCAAAAGCATCAAGGGCGGCGGCAAAGGTATCGACTTTAGCACCCACTTTGCGCGCAAACAACAAAAGTGCGAAACCTGCCATACCGCCGAAGTCACCGGCATGAAAGTTGGCGAGTGGCTGGTTGATAAAGAGATCGACTACACCGGTCTTGGCCCCAAGGAAACCTGCGAATTCATCAAGGCCTCCCACCATGGAAAAATCAATACGCCTGCTGCCATGACCGCACACCTGCTAGCTGATCCGCGCATTTTGTGGGGCATCAAAGGTGGTCTGCCAACCTCCGGCAACCTGCCGTTTGGCAAGAAAGCCGAACAGATCCCGGGCGACATGGCCGAGTGGACCAAACAAGTGACCGCCTGGGTTGGCGGCGGCATGAAGTGTGAATAAGAGCCTGTCCATGGATAACTTGGACAATTATGGGTGTGCTGGCGGGATGCGATGCAAGACGCCGGACGCGCAGCATGGCTGCTCCCTGCAAGCGGAC
>JAYUCZ010000312.1:0-6149 GCA_043740065.1 Thiobacillaceae bacterium
GACAAGCGGCACCAAATTCATGGCTGGCCGGGCGATTTTTTGTAAGGCCCTTCCAGTTCGCTCACATAGCACTCGGTGGCGCGCCCTTCGCGCTGCAAGAAATTGCCTACGGCTTGGCCAAACTGGTTGTCTGCCAGCCAGTGCCAGGAATGCGTTATCACCGGCAAAAATCCGCGTGCCAGTTTGTGTTCGCCCTGCGCACCACCTTCAAACACGCGAAGTTTTTGTGCAATGCAAAACTCCATGCCCTGGTAGTAGCACGCCTCGAAGTGCAGGCCGGGAACGTAGTCGAGCGCGCCCCAATAGCGGCCATACAGTCGGTTCTGGTCATACAGGTTTAACGCGGCGCAAAGTGGTTGCCCGTCGCGGCTGCCGATGATGATGGCGAGGTGCTGCGGAAGCGATGCGCCCAGTTGCAGGAAAAATTCCAGACTGAGATAGGGCGTGGAGCGGTGCAGGCGATAGGTGTGCGCATAGCACTGATGGAAAAATGCCCAGTCGGATTCGCGGATGTCCTTGCCGCAGTGCGTTTCAAAACGCACACCGGTATCTGCTACCTTGCGCCTTTCCTGACGGATTTTTTTGCGCTTGTCGTGGGTCAGCGTGGCAAGAAATTCCTCAAAGCTGGCATAGCCGGGGTTGTGCCAGTGAAACTGGTAGCCCTGGCGTTGCATCAGTCCGGCCTGTGCCAGCGTTGTGCCGGATTCGGCATCCGGAAACAGGCAGTGGAAGGAGGACAAACCTGCCTGCTGCACAAAGGCAAGTGCGGTTTGAATCAGCGTGATGCGATCCTGATGATTGGTTGCCAATAAGCGCAGTCCGGGAACTGGCGTGAAGGGGATGGCGCATAACAGTTTTGGAAAATATTGCCCGCCGGATTGTTCGTAAGCCTCTGCCCAGCGCCAGTCAAAAACATATTCGCCGTAGGAATGCGACTTGATATACAGCGGCATGGCGGCAGCCAGATGGCCGTTGCGCCACAGGCCCAGGTGGTGCGGTTGCCAGCCAGTGTGCGCATGCACGCAGCGTGTGTTTTCCAGTGCGGACAGGAAGGCATGGTTGAGAAAGGGTTGCGCACCTGCCAGTGCGTTCCATTCGGCAATATTGAATTCGCCCATGCCCGACACAAATCGCAGGCTGGTCTGGGCGTGAGGAGGCGCTTCCTGAACGGGCGGATTTCCTACAGAATGCGGGTCTTGCATAGCGTTTTTTAGAGTGCTGACAGAATATGAATCTACACGAGTTTCAGGCCAAGGCGCGTTTGCGCGAACACGGCATTGCCACGCCGCAGGGCGAGGCGGCATCAAGCGCAGAAGACGCACGATTGGTTGCAGAAAAACTAGGCGGCTCGGCCTGGGTGGTCAAGGCGCAAATCCATGCGGGCGGGCGCGGCAAGGCCGGTGGCGTAAAAATTGCCAACACTCTCGATGAAGTAGAGGCCATTGCAAAATCCCTGCTGGGCAAGCAGTTGGTCACTGATCAGAATGCGCCGGAAGGCCAGCCCGTGCATCAGGTGCTGGTGGAAGAAACCCTGGGCATTGCGCGCGAACTGTATCTATCTTTGCTGGTGGATCGCGAGGCGGAGAAAATTGCCGTCGTTGCCTCGGCCTCCGGCGGCATGGAAATCGAGGAAGTCGCACGCGTCAGCCCGGAAAAAATCCTCAAGGTGCATTGCGATCCGGTTAACGGGCTAATGCCTTATCAGTGCCGCGAACTGGCGTTTGGGTTGGGATTGAAAGCGGAAGCCTTTCAGGATTTTTGCAAACTGCTGCCCGCGTTGTATCGGTTGTTTATGGACAGCGATTTGTCGCTGCTGGAAGTTAATCCGCTGGTGGTGACGACGGCCAATCGCGTGTTGCCACTGGACTGCAAGATGAGCGTGGACGACAACGCGCTGTACCGCCAGAAAACGCTGACCGGATTCAACGACCTGACCCAGGTTGATGCCAAGGAAGCCGCTGCGCACGAGGCGGGTATCAATTACATTGCGCTGTCCGGCAATATCGGCTGCATGGTCAACGGTGCGGGGCTGGCGATGGCGACTATGGATTTGATCAAGCTGCATGGCGGCGAACCGGCTAATTTTCTGGATGTGGGCGGTGGCGCGACGGCGGAAACGGTGGCGCAAGCATTCAAAATCATTCTCGCTGACAGCAATGTGAAAGCGGTGCTGGTGAACATTTTTGGCGGCATTATGCGTTGCGACATTATTGCCGACGGCATTATCACTGCGGTCAAAGAAGTCGGCGTGACCATCCCGGTGGTGGTGCGCCTGGAAGGCACCAATGTGGAGTTGGGCAAACAAAAACTGAAAGAAAGCGGCCTGGCGATTATGACGGCGGACGACATGACGGACGCAGCCAGGCGAGCTGTCGAGGCCGTGACGGTCGGGGCGGTGGCCTTATGAGCATACTTATCAACAAAAACACCAAAGTGATTTGCCAGGGTTTTACCGGCAAGCAGGGCACGTTTCATTCTGAACAAGCCATAGCCTATGGTACGCAAATGGTCGGCGGGGTTACGCCGGGCAAGGGCGGGCAGACGCATCTGGATTTGCCGGTGTTCAACACCGTGCGCGAGGCGGTGGGTCAAACCGGCGCGAATGCCACGGTGATTTATGTGCCTGCGGCCTTTGCCGCAGATTCGATTCTGGAAGCGGCGGACGCAGGCATAGCAGTCATCGTGTGCATTACCGAAGGCGTGCCGGTGCTGGACATGATGAATGTCAAAGCTGCGTTGAAAGCCAATGGCGCAAAGCTGATCGGACCTAACTGTCCGGGACTGATTACTTCGGGCGAATGCAAAATTGGCATCATGCCGGGCTTTATCCATCAAAAAGGCATGGTCGGTATCGTCTCGCGTTCCGGCACGCTGACCTACGAGGCGGTGTATCAAACGACTAGAAATGGTCTCGGGCAGACCACTTGCGTGGGCATCGGCGGCGACCCCATCAAGGGGCTGGATTTCATTGATTGTCTGGAAATGTTCCAGAACGATCCCGAAACCGAAGCCATCATCATGGTCGGTGAAATTGGCGGCACGCGCGAGGAAGAAGCGGCGGAATTTATCCGCTCCAATGTCACCAAGCCGGTGGCCGGCTATATCGCCGGACTGACCGCGCCCAAGGGCAAGCGCATGGGACACGCCGGGGCGATTATCGCGGGCGGCAAGGGTACGGCAGATGCCAAAATTGCCGCGCTGGAAAAAGCCGGTGTGGTGGTGGCGAATAGTCCGGCGGGTATTGGCGAAGCCATGTTGATGGCGATTCGCGGCAAATCTGGTCGATGAAACTCGCACTCGCCCAACTGAATTTGACGGTTGGCGACCTCAAGGGCAATGCCGCGAAAATTCTGGCGGCAGCCCGCGAAGCCAAGTCGGCTGGCGCAGCCATTTTGCTCACGCCAGAAATGTCCATTTGTGGCTACGCGCCGGAAGACCTGGTATTGCGCGAGGATTTTTGCGCAGCCTGCGAAAATGCGTTGACGGCGCTGGCTGCCAGTGCGCCGAACATCACCATCATTGCGGGGTTCCCGCACCGGGTTGGCAAAGATTGTTACAACGCCGCCGCCGTATTGCGCGGCGGAAAAATCGAGGCGACTTACCATAAGCAGAAGCTGCCCAATCATTCCGTGTTCGACGAGGCGCGGACTTTCAAGCAGGGGTTGTCGGCGTGCGTGTTCGAAGTAGGAGGCATCCGCTTTGGATTAAACATTTGTGGCGATGTGTGGGAACCCGGTCCGGCAGAGCAGGCCGCCGCTGCGGGTGCGCAAATTCTGTTGGTGCCCAATGCTTCCCCATTTCATCTCCACAAGTGCGCGGTGCGCCAGCAAGCCGTTTCGCGCCGCATAGAAGAGGCGGGAATTCCGCTGGTGTATTGCAACTTGCTCGGCGGGCAGGATGAACTGGTGTTTGATGGTGCGTCGTTTGCCATGGATGGCAAGGGCGAACTGACCCATCAGTTTCCGGCCTGGCAGGAAGGCTTGTTTTACATTGAGCTGGATGGCACAACGCTCAAACCGGGCATCTTGCAAGTGGATGCTGGGGTGGAGGCAGATGTCTATCAGGCGCTTGTTGTTGGCGTGCGTGACTACACCGAGAAAAACGCATTTCCCAGTGTCATTCTGGGTCTGTCTGGCGGCATTGATTCCGCGTTGACGATGGCGATTGCGGTGGATGCACTGGGCGCGAATCGGGTGCATGCAGTGATGATGCCGTCTGAATTTACCGCCGACATCAGTTTGCAGGACGCGCACGAAATGGCGCACGGGCTGGACGTGAACTATCGCGAAATCGCCATCAAGCCGGTATTTGATGCTTTTGCAAACCAGCTTGCGGAGGCTTTCACAAACCGCCAGTCAGACACCACCGAAGAAAACATCCAGGCGCGTGTGCGCGGCACCTTGCTGATGGCCTTGTCCAACAAGTTTGGTCACCTGGTGTTAACAACCGGCAACAAGAGCGAAATGGCGGTGGGTTATGCGACCTTGTACGGCGACATGGCGGGTGGTTTTGCGGTGCTGAAAGACGTGCCGAAAACGCTGGTGTACCAGTTGTCGAATTACCGCAATTCGATCTCGACGGTTATCCCGCAACGTATTATTGACCGGGCACCGAGCGCCGAGCTACGCGCCAACCAGACCGATCAGGATTCGCTGCCGCCATATGAGGTGCTGGATGCGATTATCGAGGCCTATGTCGAACGCGACCAGTCGGCGGCGCAGATTGCCGCTGCCGGATTTGATTCTGCGACCGTAAAGCGGGTCATCCGGCTGATCAATCTGGCTGAATACAAACGCCGCCAGGCACCGCCCGGCATCCGCATCACGCCGCGTAATTTTGGCAAAGACCGGCGCTATCCGATAACATCGCGTTATCGCCCAGAGGAAACATTGCCATGAAAAAAATCGAAGCCATCATCAAGCCTTTTAAACTCGACGAAGTGCGTGAAGCCTTATCTGAAATTGGTGTAACCGGGTTAACCGTCACCGAGGTTAAAGGCTTTGGTCGCCAGAAAGGCCACACCGAGCTTTATCGCGGTGCGGAGTACGTGGTGGATTTTCTGCCCAAAATCAAACTGGAAATCGTCGTCTCGGACGGCCTCGCCGACCGCGCAGTGGAAGCCATTATTAATGCAGCCCGCACCGGCAAGATCGGTGACGGCAAGATTTTCATCAGCAGTGTTGAACAGGTGATTCGCATTCGTACCGGAGAATCCGGCGAAGCGGCGATTTGAGTTTTCTGCTACTGCTTGGCGGAACTGGCAAACAGCGGATTTTTACCGCAGAGTACGCGGAGTTCGCAGAGGAAAGAAATGGGTTTCTCTGCGTCCTCCGCGCACTCTGCGGTGAATGGTTTACATCACCAAAACTTCCACCAAGCCTTGCCGCTAATATCCACGCCCTGGGCGTATTTGCTCTTCGGGTAGTTCAGCTTCAGCACTCTTAACGTATCATCGCGCAGGTCGTTAATACCCAGCTTGTCATAAGCCACGACCATCACGGCCAGCGCTTCCTCAACGGCGGGCGCTTCAGGGTAGCTGTTGACAACGCTTTTGGCGCGGTTGGCAGCGGCAATATAGGCCTCGCGTTTGAGGTAATACTTCGCGACATACACTTCGTTATTGGCGATGGCGTTAACCAGGTACTTCATGCGAGCCTGGGCATCCGCCGCATATTTACTTTCAGGAAAGCGTGTGATCAGTTCCTTGAATGACAGGAAGGAATCACGCGCCGCCTTGGGGTCGCGTTCGGCCATGTCCTGCTCAGAAATTTTGGACAGCAGGCTGGTGTCTTCGACGAAGTTGGCCAGCCCCTTCAGGTAAAAGGCGTAATCGACGTTAGGATGGTTTGGGTGCAGCTTGATGAAGCGGTCGCAGGCGGCAATGGCCGAAATCGGCTCGTTGTCTTTATAGTAGGCGTAAGCGATCTCAAGTTGAGACTGCTGCGCGTAGCGGCCATACGGATAACGCGCTTCCAGGGTCTCGTATAATTTGATGGCTTTCACGAAATCGCCGTCGTTCAGATTATCCTTGGCGGCAGAGTAGAGTTTTTGCGCAGACCAGCCAGCGGTTTCGTCTTTTGCCTCGGGCAGCAAGCCGCAGCCGGACAGGCTTACTGTGATTGCAACGGCAATTAGCCCGGATCGAATCA
>JAYUCZ010000313.1:0-13936 GCA_043740065.1 Thiobacillaceae bacterium
CAACACCTGGCCGCAGTGGCGGCTGGCGCAGCCGTTCCGCATGTTGGCGCACAACGGCGAAATCAACACCGTGCAAGGCAACCGCAACTGGAGCCGCGCACGCGAGATGAAGTTCGAGAGCGATCTCATCCCCAACATGGCGGATGTGCGCCCCATCGTCGGCACCGACGGCTCGGATTCGATGTCGCTGGACAACATGCTGGAAGGCTTGGTGATGGGCGGCACGGGGCTGTTCCGCGCCATCCGTTTGCTGGTTCCTCCAGCCTGGCAAAACGTCGAGGACATGGATCCCGACATACGCGCGTTTTACGAATACAACTCCATGCACATGGAAGCCTGGGATGGCCCCGCTGGTTTGGTGATGACCGATGGCCGTTATGGTGTCTGTGCATTAGATCGCAATGGCCTGCGCCCGGCGCGCTGGGTGCTGACCAAAGATCGCATCCTGACCATCGCCTCGGAAGTTGGCGTGTGGGATTACGGCGCAGAAAACGTGGTGATGAAAGGCCGCGTGCGCCCCGGCCAGATGGTTGCTGCTGATCTGTTGACCGGCAAATTACTGTTGCCGGAAGACATCGACGCGGAACTCAAAGGCCGTCATCCCTACCGTGAATGGCTGAAAGAAGCCACCAAACTAGAGTTTGGCGGTTATCCCGATGGCGACATGCAACGCATGGACGCAGCTTCGCTGTTAACTCAGCAAAAGCAATTCAACATCAGCCTGGAAGAGCGCGACGAAATTGTCCGCGTGCTGGCCGAAGATGGTGCCGAGGCCATCGGTTCGATGGGTGACGACACCCCGATGGCGGTGCTGTCGCAAAAAGTGCGTTCGCCGTTTGATTACCTGCGCCAACAGTTTGCCCAAGTCACCAACCCGCCCATCGACCCGATCCGCGAAGCGATAGTCATGTCGCTGGCGACGTGTTTTGGTCCCGAGCGCAATCTGTTCAAGGAATCCAGGCAACACGCGCATCGTCTGGAAGTCAGTTCGCCGCTGTTGTCGGAAACCGCGTTTAAAGCCATTACTTCGCAAACCGATGCGGCGTACCAGAGCCTCACCTTGTCGCTGAATTACGATGCTGCCCGATTCACACTCAAAGCCGCCACCGAAAAGCTCGCCGCCGATGCGGTGGCCGCGATTAAAAACGGTGCGGTCATTTTGGTGTTGTCGGATCGCGCTTTGGATAAAACCACGCTGCCGATTCCCGCGCTGTTCGCCGTGGGCGCGGTGCATCACGCCTTGATCGACGCGGGTTTGCGCTGCGATGCCAACATCGTGGCGGAAACCGGCACGGTGCGCGACCCACACCATTACGCCAGTTTGATCGGCTACGGCGCAACCGCTGTTTACCCGTATCTGGCCTATCAGGTGATTGCCGATTTAGTCAGCACCGGCGAATGCAAAACCGCGCTCGATAAAGCCCTGTCCAACTATCGCAAAGGCATGGACAAGGGTATTTACAAAGTGCTGTCCAAAATGGGCATTTCGCTGGTGGCCAGCTATCGCGGCGCACAGTTGTTTGAAGCCATTGGTATTAACGAAGAAATTGTGGCGCTGTGCCTGAAAGGCACGGTGTCGCGCATTTCCGGCGCAGACTTTAGCGACTTTGAAGCCGATCAAAAGAAACTCCACAAAAACGCTTACAACCCGATGAAGCGCCTGCCTGCGGGCGGTTTGTTGAAGTTTATGTTTGGCGAGGAATACCACGCCTACAACCCGGACGTGGTGCAGCAGCTACAAAAAGCCGTGCAAAACGACGACTACGCGGAATACAAAAAATATTCTGCCACCGTTAACACGCGCCCCGTCGCCATGGTGCGCGACTTGATGAAAGTGAAATTTGGCGGCACGCCCATTCCACTCAGTGAAGTCGAGCCGATTGAAGCGCTTTTCAAACGCTTTGACTCGGCCGGCATGTCGCTCGGCGCACTCTCGCCCGAAGCGCACGAAGCGCTGGCCGAAGGCATGAACCGCATCGGCGGTCGGTCCAATTCGGGCGAAGGCGGCGAAGACCCGAAGCGCTACGGCACCAACAAAATGTCCAGGATCAAGCAGGTGGCTTCCGGACGCTTCGGTGTCACGCCCGCTTATCTGGTCAACGCCGATGTGCTGCAAATCAAGATTGCCCAAGGCGCAAAACCCGGCGAAGGCGGTCAGTTGCCCGGCGACAAAGTGTCGGTGATGATAGCCAGCCTGCGCCACTGTAAGCCAGGCACCACGCTGATTTCGCCGCCGCCGCATCACGATATTTATTCCATCGAAGATCTGGCGCAACTAATTTATGACTTGAAGCAAGTCAATCCCGCTGCGCAAGTTTCGGTCAAGCTCGTTGCCGAACCCGGCGTGGGCACGGTGGCCGCAGGCGTGGCCAAAGCCTACGCCGACTTGATTACCATTTCCGGCTACGACGGCGGCACCGGCGCATCGCCGCTCTCCAGCGTGAAATATGCCGGTACGCCGTGGGAACTGGGCTTGTCCGAAGCGCAACAAGTGTTGCGTGCCAATGGCCTGCGCGGGCGCGTGCGCGTGCAAACCGACGGCGGATTGAAAACCGGCCTGGACGTGGTGAAAGCCGCAATTCTTGGCGCAGAGTCCTTCGGTTTTGGCACCGGTCCGATGGTGGCGCTGGGCTGCAAATACCTGCGCCTCTGCCATTTAAACAACTGCGCCACCGGTGTCGCCACGCAGAATGCCAAACTGCGCAAGGACCACTTCATCGGCCTGCCCGACATGGTGGTGAATTACTTTAAATTCGTGGCGGAAGAAACCCGCGAACTGATGGCCGAACTGGGCATCCGCAAGCTCACCGATTTGATCGGCCGCACGGATTTACTGGAGCTGGCGGCGGGCGAATCGAGCAAGCAGCAAAAGCTCAAGCTCGACGTGCTGCTGTCGCAAGGCGGCATTCCCGCCGACGCGCCGCGCTTTGCACAGCAGGATCGCAACCCTTCGTTTGACAAGGGCGAACTGGCGGAAAAAATGGTGGTGGATTGCCTGCCGTCGATACAATCGCGCAAGAAAAAATCCATCACTTACCCGATCCAGAACGTCAACCGCTCCATCGGCGCACGCCTGTCGGGCGAAATTGCCAAGGCCTATGGCAACGACGGTTTGCCGGACGACACCCTGCACATCAAGTTGCTCGGTTCTGCAGGGCAAAGTTTTGGTGTATGGAACGCCAAAGGCCTCACGCTGGAACTGGAAGGCGATGCCAACGATTACGTTGGTAAGGGCATGAACGGCGGGCGGCTGGTGGTGTATCCGCCCAAAGTTTCCACGTTTGAACCGCACCGCAACACCATCATCGGCAACACCTGTTTGTATGGCGCAACCGGCGGCGAACTATTTGCTTCCGGTCTGGCGGGCGAGCGCTTCGGCGTGCGCAACTCCGGCGCGTTTGCCGTCATCGAAGGCGCGGGCGATCACTGCTGCGAATACATGACCGGCGGCACGATCATCGTGCTGGGCGATACCGGGCTGAATTTTGGCGCAGGCATGTCCGGCGGCCTCGCGTTTGTGTACGACGAATCCGAAAAATTCGCCACCCGCATCAACCGCGAACTGGTCGATGCGCACAAACTGGTCGGCGTTGAAACCGAAGCCTACCGCGTGTTCCTCAAAGCCAGCATCGAGCGTCATGCCACTTACACCGGCTCGCCACGTGCAAAAGTATTGCTGGCAAATTGGGATACAGAAATCGGCAAGTTCTGGTTAGTCAAACCCAAACGTATTTCGCTGGAAGCCTTGCTGGACGACCTTCCCGGCGCACAAAAACAGGCCGTGGCGGCGTAAAGGATAAATAACATTATGTCTGACGTTTTTCAGTTTATGGATCAACCTCGCCGCGACGGTGAAAAAACCGCAGCGGTGATCCGCATTCACGAGTTCAAGGAAATTTACGCTCCGATGGATGCGCCGCAGGCCAAGGAACAGGCCGGGCGTTGCATCGATTGCGGCAACCCGTATTGCGAGTGGAAATGTCCGGTACACAACTACATTCCCAACTGGCTCAAGCTGGTGGACGAAGGCCGTTTGTTTGAAGCCGCCACGCTCGCGCACGAAACCAATTCGCTGCCCGAAGTGTGTGGCCGTGTGTGCCCGCAGGATCGTTTGTGCGAAGGCGCATGTACGCTGAATTCCGGCTTTGGTGCGGTGACTATCGGCCAGGTGGAAAAATACATTTCCGAAGAAGCCTTCAAGGCTGGCTGGCGGCCTGACATGCGCCACGTGGTGGCCACCGGCAAAAAAGTCGCCATCATCGGCGCGGGGCCTGCGGGTTTGGGCTGCGCCGACGTGCTGGCGCGCAATGGCGTGCAGGCTGTGGTGTTTGACCGCAATCCCGAAATCGGCGGCTTGCTGACCTACGGCATCCCCGAATTTAAAATGGAAAAATGGGTGATGACCCGCCGCCGCGAAGTATTTGAAGGCATGGGCATCCAGTTCAAGCTCAATACCGAAATCGGCAAAGACATCTCCATCGACAATTTGCTGGCCGATTACGATGCCGTGTTCATGGGTATGGGCACCTACACCTACATGAAAGGCGGCTTCCCCGGCGAAGACCTGCCCGGCGTGCTGGAAGCCCTGCCGTTCCTGATTTCCAACGTCAAAAACTGCCTCGGCCAGCTTAAAGACGAAGCCTTCCTCGACATGAAAGGCCGGCGCGTGGTGGTGCTGGGCGGCGGCGACACCGCCATGGACTGCAACCGCACCAGCATCCGCCAGGCAGCAAGCTCGGTGACGTGCGCCTACCGCCGCGACGAAGAAAACATGCCCGGCTCCAAGCGTGAAGTCGCCAACGCCAAAGAAGAAGGCGTGAAGTTTTTGTGGAATCGCCAGCCGGTAGAAATCGTCGGCGACGGCAAGGTCGAAGGCATCAAACTCGTCACCACCGAAATGGGCGCGCCCGATGCACGCGGTCGTAGAACGCCGGTGGTCGTACCCGGCTCCGAAGAAATCATCCCCTGCGACCGCGTGCTCATCGCCTTCGGCTTCCGCCCCAGCCCCGCGCCGTGGTTTGCCGATCAGGGCATCAATCTCGACCAGGGCGGGCGCGTGTTAGCCAAAGACAACCCCCACGCTTTCCAGACCAGCAACGCCAAAATTTTCGCTGGTGGCGACATGGTGCGCGGCTCCGATCTGGTGGTGACTGCGGTGTGGGAAGGGCGCGAAGCGGCGAAGGGCATCCTCGGCTATTTCGGGCTGGACTAAACCTCTTCACATGTCGCCAAAAGAGCCTCGTTTGAGGCTCTTTTGTTTTGCGGCAACAACCCGGTAACAACTGCTTACACGCTGTTACCCCCGCCAAACACCTGCCTTACATCTCGCCCCTAAAGTGCAACTGTGCGCTGCCTAACCGAATCAAGTCTGATTCCGGCGGCACAAATAAACGGATAGGAGCTGTAAAAATGAAAACCACCAAAATCGTTCAATCCCTGGGTCTGGCTGCGGTAATGGCAGCATCTACTGCCGCATTTGCGCGTGATTGGGACGATGACAGTTACCGCCCGGCTACGCCCAGCGTGCAAGTCGTTCCGGCTTTGCCAGGTTTTCCGGTCAATTCTGGCTTTCCTGGCTTTCCTGGCTTTCCTGGCAATGACCATGTTCCCGGCTTTATCAATCACCCGGCGTTTCAGGACAGTCTGCGCATGATTACCGCAGTCGATAATCGTCAGGAAAGGCAACTTGATCGCATTATTGGCGGCCTGTACGAAAGACGCATCAGCCCGGTCGAGTTCCGCAAGCTGATGGACGAACAACGCGCTATCCGCACACTGGAGCGCCAGCTTCTGTCCGACGGATTTATGACCTACACAGAATTCCGCCGCCTTAATGCCGCGCTGGATGTCGCACGTCGCAACATTCTGATGGAAGCGCGTGATCGTGATGGTCGTTTCGGCCACGGTGGCGGCCACGGCGGCGGCTACGGCTGGAATCGCGGTTACAACGAGGGCGGTTACGACGGCTGGGATCGTTAATGTCAGAAAACGCGCAACCTGAGAATCGGGGCGCATCTTCGTCGCACAAGAACGGGAACGCAGTCCAGTCGGGTTGCGTTCCCTGGATTCCCTGGACTGTCCCTGAACTGTATTCAGGCGTTTTTGTCTGCTACAGTAAGCGGGCATTTTGCCATTTGAGGAGAGCATGATGAAATCAATACTGGCTTTAGGACTGATCGGCCTGCTGTCCATGACGCTGGCCTGGGCCGACCCGCCCGCCCATGCGCCCGCGCACGGCTATTACAAAAAACATCACGACGACCACAAGAAGCTCAAGAAAGCCAAGCATTTCAAGGGAAAAAGCGGAGTGGTATATGTCCACGATTACGGCATTTCTTTCGGTCGCTGCAACCGCGACGAGATCGGCGCGGTGCTCGGCGGCGTGACTGGCGCAGTGATCGGTGGCCAGGTTGCCCATCGCGAGGATCGCGTGGTTGGTATGGTGGTCGGCGGCGTGCTCGGCGCGGTGCTCGGCCACGCCATCGGCGACAGCATGGACGACCGCGACCGCGCCTGCATGGGCCACGCGCTGGAACTGGGCAAGGCCGGTGTACCCGTGGCGTGGACTGGCGGAGATGGTCGTCGCTACAACTTTACCCCGCGCGGCGATGCGCCCGGCGGTTGCCGCTATGCCATCCTGCAAACGGATGACCGCAAATCCCGGGAAGTGCTGGCTTGCCCCAACAGCCAGGGCGAATGGAAGTTCGACCGGCGCTGAATGCGTGTTGTTGAATATTTACAGTCCGGACTGAACGCAGCCCGGCCTGTTAAACTTGGGGCTTTGCAAATAACCGCATCGCCCCATGTCCACCCTCAAAAACGATACTTTTCTGCGCGCCCTGCAGCGCGAACCTGTTGAATACACACCTAGCTGGCTAATGCGCCAGGCCGGGCGTTATTTGCCCGAATACAACGCCACCCGGGCGCGCGCTGGTGATTTTTTAACGCTGTGCAAAAATCCCGATCTGGCCACTGAAGTCACACTGCAACCGCTGGCGCGTTACCCGCTGGATGCGGCCATTTTGTTTTCCGACATTCTTACCGTTCCCGATGCCATGGGTCTGGGGCTGTATTTTGCGCCAGGCGAAGGCCCGCGTTTCGAGCGTCCATTGCGCGAAGAATGGGCGATCCGCAATCTGGCCGCACCCGACCCCAACGACAAACTCGGCTACGTGATGGACGCAGTGCGCAGCATCCGCCGCGCGCTGGACGGCTCGGTGCCGCTCATCGGCTTTTCGGGCAGCCCGTTTACGCTGGCCTGCTACATGGTCGAGGGCGGCGGCTCGGACGATTTCTGCACCGTTAAAACCATGCTCTACCAGCGCCCGGATTTGCTGCACCACATTCTGGAAGTCAACACCAAGGCCGTGACCGATTACCTGAATGCGCAAATCGAGGCCGGCGCACAGGCCGTGATGATTTTTGACACCTGGGGCGGCATGTTGAGCCATCGCGCCTACCGCGAATTCTCGCTGCCTTACATGGCGCGGGTGGTGGCCGGGCTAAAAAAGGAAAACGAAGGCCGCAAAGTCCCCAGTATTTTATTCACCAAAGGCGGCGGCTTGTGGTTGGAAGATATGGCGGCCACCGGTTGCGATGGTCTGGGGCTGGATTGGACGGTGGATATTGGCCAAGCCAGGCAGCGTGTGGGCGACAAGGTTGCGCTGCAAGGTAATTTTGATCCTTTGTGTCTAATGGGCAGCCCGGAATCCATCGTCCAGGAAGCCGAAGCCATTCTGCAAAGTTATGGCAAAGGCGCTGGGCACATCTTTAACCTTGGGCATGGCATCAACCAGTTTACCCCGCCTGAAAGTGTGGGCTTACTGCTGGAAACCGTGCGTGAAACCAGCCGTAAATTTCACTAGTAGGATTTGGCTAGATTAATACATTAGGCTTTACTTATTCACAAGTTTATGACTGACACCAAAAAACTAATGGATTTCTCTTGACAGAATAGGTAATAACTTAACTGTTTGTTTTTGTTGAAAATTATACGATGCCCAATTTTTAGACACTCCCCGCCAATGACGTATTTACGTCATTGGCGGAACAAGAAATCGATTCATCCACAAAATTATCCACAGCTTTGGTGGACAACCCGGAAACCTTTATAAATCATAACGATTTAGCGCAAACTTCACGAATTTACCCTAACTTAAGCGCGTAACCTCACATCAGTTATCCACCGTATTGATGCCCCCACTTTACGCACGCATCGCTCTGGATGTGCCGCTGTCCAAACTGTTTGACTATCGGGCAAACGGCCTCGATGCAAACAACCTCGACACAAACAACCTTGGCGCAAATGACTTTGGCGCAGACGATATTGGACGCCGCGTCCATGTCCCGTTTGGGCGCAAGGAGCAAGTCGGTTTGCTGCTGGAAATCGCCGATCACACGGATTGCCCGCCGCAAAAACTCAAGCCGGTGCTGGCCGTCGATCGGGATATCCCGCCGTTGCCGGAAGATGTTTTAAAGCTGTTCCGGTTTTGCGCGGCCTATTATCACTACCCCATCGGGCAGATTGCCTTGTCTGCCCTGCCCACCGCGCTACGCCGCTGGCAGTTTCAGTTGCCAAAGGTCGTCGCGCATTTCACGCTCACCGCTGCCGGGAAGATCGCCCTGCCAGATGCGCTACCCGCACGTGCCATCGCGCAGCGCCGTTTGGCCGAACGGCTACACACCAGCAGTGCCAATGCAACCGAATTGGCCGGTTTATGCAGCAATGCAACGGCCTTGCTCAAATCCTGGCTGGCGCAGGGCTGGGTCAGCGAAAGCGCGAGCCCAGAAAACGCAAGCCTAGGCGAAAATGCAAACCTTGGCGCAAACGCTGCATCCGCGCCAGCAATCCAACGCCCCGCACTGCTCGGTCTGCAACAGGCCGCGCTCGATCAAGTCTGTGCGCAGCTTGGCCAATTCAAGGCATTTTTGCTGCACGGCGTAACCGGTAGCGGCAAAACCGAAGTGTATCTGCGCATGGTGGAAGCGGCATTGGCGCAAGGTCGATCTGCGCTGATTCTGGTGCCGGAAATCGGCTTGACACCACAGTTTACCCAACGCGTAGAAGCGCGATTCCCCAACACGACCATCAGCGTATTGCACAGCGGGCTGGCCGAAGGCGAGCGCCTACTGCGCTGGAAAAACGCCACAGAAGGCAAGGCGCGCATTGTACTGGGCACGCGCTTGGCAATTTTTACCCCCATGCCCGAGCTGGGGCTGCTGATCGTTGACGAGGAGCACGATGCCTCGTTTTCGCAACAGGATGGCTTGCGTTATTCAGCACGCGACCTGGCAGTGTTTCGCGCCCGCCAACGCAATATCCCGGTGCTGCTGGGCTCGGCCACCCCCAGCCTGGAAAGCTGGCTGCATGCCGACACCGGCAAATATCAGCGCCTGAGCCTGCCAGAACGTGCAACCGGCGCACCGATGCCGGCGCTTGCCCGCATCGACACCCGCAACCAGACTTTGGATGAAGGCTTGAGCGTCACCGCACTTGCCAGCATCAAGGAAGTTTTGCAACGCGGCGAACAGGCGCTGGTGTTCATCAACCGGCGCGGTTACGCACCGGTGCTGCACTGCAACGCCTGCGCCTGGGTTGCGCCCTGCCCGCGCTGTTCGGCACGCTTGACCCTGCACCAGCGTGCGCTGCGTTTGCGCTGCCACCATTGCGGCCACGAAGAAGCCATCCCGCACGCCTGCCCGGCCTGCGGCAATCCTGACATTCGCCCGGTCGGCCACGGCACGCAGCGCGTGGAAGAGGCATTGGCGCGACATTTTCCAGATGCAAACATCGTGCGTGCCGACCGCGATGCCACGCGCCGTAAAGGCAGTTGGGAAATCATGCAGGCGCAAATCCATGCGGGCGAAGCAAATTTGATCGTCGGCACACAACTGATCGCCAAAGGCCACGACTTTCCCAATTTGACGCTGGTGGTGGTGCTGGATGCCGATGGCGCATTGTTCAGCCAGGATTTCCGCGCCGAAGAAAGATTGTTCGCGCAGTTAATGCAAGTCGCCGGACGTGCCGGACGCGCCGACAAGGCCGGACAAGTGCTGATCCAGACCGGCTTTGCGGAACATCCGCTGTTTACGCACTTGATGGCCCACGACTTTGCCGGGTTTGCCCGCGAACAACTGGCACTGCGCGAACGCAGCGGATTTCCGCCGTTTTCATATCAGGCGGTATTGCGCGCCGAGTCAGTCAAACTGGCGGATGCCATGCAATGGCTGCAACACGCCCGCAAGCTCGCGCCCAACCATGCAAATGTGGACGTGTTCGCGCCCATGCCCGCCAGCATGCTCAAAAAAGCCGGCTTTGAGCGTGCCCAGCTCTGGCTGCAATCCACTACGCGCAACAGCCTGCAACAACTGCTCAGGGAATGGATGCCGATGCTGTATGCGCAAGCGGGCCGCAACGTGCGCTGGCATCTGGATGTGGATCCGGCAGAAAGCTAGCAGCCTGCCGGACTTGAAGCCCGCTGCGTATCAGTCCGTTTACAGAATATAATCAGACCCGCTCGTCATCGACGAACGCCCTCCTTCATTCCCCATGTAAAACCGCAATGCCAGAAGCCAACCAGGAACTGCAAAACGAAGTCGCCAAACTCATCGTTGCGGCGCTCAATCTCGATATCAGCCCAGAACAGATTCAAGCCGATGCGCCTCTGTACGGGGAAGGTCTGGGCCTCGATTCCATCGACATACTGGAAGTCGCGCTGGTGGTTTCCAAACAGTTTGGTTTCCAGTTGCGTTCCGATGATGCCAACAACGTGCGTATCTTTACCTCCCTCGCCAACTTGACCCAGCACATCGCGGCCAACCGGACGAAATGAAGCTGGCTGCATGAACCTAATCCTGGCTCGCACGGCTCGCTGGATCGCCATCGCTGCCAGTGGCATCGGCTATGCCGTGCTGGCGTACTACAGCGCGGCCACTTCGGCGGCCACCAGCATGCCGTCGCTCGGCGTGGTGGTTTCGCTAATCCCTTCACTGACCATTTTATTCTGGCTCACCTGGCGTTCGCCCAGGCGGCTGAGCATGTTGTTTGTCTGCGCCTTAGTGGGCGGACTGTTGTGGGTATTTTGGGGAGACCTGGAACGCAATTTCAACTGGGTTTATTTTCTTCAGCATGTCGGCATCTACATCATGCTGGCGGCGGTATTTGGCGTAACGCTGGGACGCGGACGGCAAGCTTTATGCACGCAGTTTGCCGAAGCGGTACATGGCAGCCTGGCACCAGACGTGTTGCGTTACACGCGCCAGATTACCCTGGCATGGGTGCTGTTTTTTCTCGCCATCAGCCTGATTTCTGCGCTGCTGTTTTTCTTTGCCGGCATTGAAGTCTGGTCATTTTTTGCCAATTTTCTGTCCTTCCCGCTGATCCTGTTGATGTTTGCTGTCGAATATTGGGTGCGCCTGCGCAAGCTGCCGCACTTGGAAAAACACAGCATCCTGGATGGCGTTCGCGCCTTCTGGAAAAAGCCCGCAGCGCCGGTGGGCGCGTCTCCCCGCGACTAGTGTCACGACACTAGATTTTGCTGTCCATGCCGACGCTGCCGCTCATCGCACACTCCGACCTCGAGGCCACGTTGGCCTGGCAGGGCGGCACGCCGATTAGCGCCCGACAGTTTCTGAACGAAGTAACCCACCTCGCCAGCCAATTACCTGCGGGGCGGCACGCGCTCAACCTGTGCGGCGACCGCTACCAGTTTGCCGTAGCGCTGGCGGCCTGCATTGTCAGTGGCCGGGTCAGCCTGCTGCCGTCCACCCACACGCCGGAGATGGTGCGGCAAATGCGGCGCATCGCCCCGGATATTTTTTGCATTACCGATCAAAATGCGGCGGGGCAAAACGCGGCAGAGGTTGATCTGCCGACTTTCCGTTATCCGGAATCATGGCCAGCGTTTACCTCCAGCCCAGCGATTCCGCACATCGCGTGCGAACAAATCATCGCCCAGGTTTTCACTTCCGGCTCTACCGGTACGCCAGTGCCGCATGTCAAACGCTGGGGCTCTCTGGTGCGAAGCGTGCGGGCGGAAGCGCAGCGTCTGGGTGTCGGCGCAGGCCACGCCATCCTCGGCACGGTGCCGGCGCAGCATATGTATGGTCTGGAATCGACGCTGCTGATGCCGTTGCAAAGCGGCGCGGCGCTACATGCCGGGCGGCCTTTTTATCCGGCGGATATCTGCGCCGCGCTAGTCAGCCTGCCGCGCCCGCGTATGCTGGTCACCACGCCTTACCACCTGCACACGCTGCTCGCGGAACAAGCCGCCTTGCCCGCCGTCGATCAACTGCTATCAGCGACCGCGCCGTTGTCGAAAGAATTGGCGACGGAAGCCGAAAGCCGTTTCGACGCGCCGTTGCACGAAATTTACGGTTGCACCGAAACCGGACAACTGGCCTCGCGCCGCACCACGGCGGGTGACACATGGCAAACGCTGGGCGAGGTGCGGCTACGCCGCGACGGGCAAACGCTATGGGCCGAGGACGGTCATATCGACCAGCCAACCCGCCTTGGCGACCGCATCGAACTGCTCGGTAACGATACGAGTTCAACCCGCTTTCTGCTGCATGGCCGCGAATCCGATCAGGTCAACATTGCGGGTAAACGCATTTCGCTGGCCTATCTCAATCATCAGTTAAACGCCATTCCCGGCGTGCTGGATGGGGTTTTTCTGCCACCTCGCGAGGAGGACGCGGCAGGCATTGGCCGTCCAGGCATTGATCGTCCAGGCATCAGTCGTCTTGGCGCACTGGTGGTTGCCCCCGGCCTGACTCCCGCCGCCCTGACCCAGGCATTGCGCACGCGCATCGACGCGGTTTTTTTGCCGCGCCCTTTGCTATTTGTCGATGCGTTGCCGCGCAACGCCACCGGCAAACTGCCCAGCCAGATTGCGCGTGATTTGCTGGCGCAAGCCAAGGCATCAACATGAGCGAACCTGGAATACCTTTAGCCATTGCCGCCGATCACCCCGCCTATGCCGGGCATTTCCCCGGCCAGCCGATTCTGCCCGGCGTGGTGTTGCTGGACGCAGCGCTGCATGCGCTGGCTACGCAACAGGGATTGCCGGGCGCAACCGGCCAGATCAAATCGGCGAAATTTCTCAGCCCGGTTCAGCCCGGCGAAGCGCTAACCCTGCACGCCAGCGCAATGCCGGGCGGCGGTTTGCGTTTCGAGATTCGCGCTCTGGATGCGCGTGGTCATGAACGCGCCGTAGCCAGCGGTGCGCTGATTTTTTCGCCGGCAGAAAAAACATGAACGCAGGCATGAACGCGCCGGAAAACGCCAGCACAGCGCCATCGCCAAGCGCCAATGCGGCTACGCCGCAAGATTCAGACGCGATGCCATCGCGGGCAGCATGGACACAACTCCCGGAACGCAGCAACAAGACCATGCTGCGGCTGATGCGCTGGATTTCCCTGCGTCTGGGACGTGCGCCCGCGCGCGTGCTGCTGCCCGGCATCAGCCTGTATTTTTTGCTGTTCGCGCCTGCCGCCCGCGCCGCGTCGCGCACCTATTTGCGCCGGGCGCTGGGACGCGAACCCGGCTTTGCCGATCAGTTCCGGCACTTTCACAGTTTTGCCTCCAGCATCCACGACCGGGTATTTCTGCTCAACGAGCGTTTTGACCTGTTCCAGATTGAAACGCACGGTGTCGCCGTCTTGCAGGAAGTGCTGGCCGCCGGGCGCGGGGCGTTTTTGATGGGTGCGCACATGGGCAGTTTCGAGGCGGCGCACGCCATCGGTCGTAAGCAGCCCGGCCTCAAGGTGGGCATGGTCATGTATGAGGAAAACGCCCGCAAACTCAATGCCGCGCTGGCCGCCATCAACCCGGCAAGCAGCCAGGAAATCATTCCGCTCGGGCAACTCGATTCGATGCTGCGCGTGCAGGCCGCGCTGGACGATGGCTGGGTGCTGGGCGTGCTGGGCGACCGGG